>NZ_JAKEVK010000038.1:0-31918 GCF_022398435.1 Pseudoalteromonas sp. Isolate6
GTTTTCATCAACCTCTAACGGGATAACCGTTAGTAATGCACGTTGCCCCAAAGCAACATTGGCATTTGGGAAGATAATAGCTTCGCCCTCAACTTCAGCGAAATACTGCTTATCTCCGTCTGTCGCTAGTAATTCACCTTTTGCAAAGCCTGTAAAATTCTCAGCAGAATCAGGGAATGGGAAAGAGAATTCTGCTTGAGTACGATTGATGGTGCGATAAACCGTAAACAGCTCGAAGTCATTTGCATTAAATTCTTTATATTCTACTTCTTCTTGGCTAATTAATGCTTTTAGCGTTTCTTTGGTTTTTGCAAAGCTCGCCATGTTATTTTCACCAAACGGCTTAACCTGTCCAAGTTCGATAGTAAAAGCGTCGGCCCCAAACTGGTAAGAAGAAAAGTAACTAAATGTCGTCGCAGCCGAGCGCATCATTAATACGGTATTGACACCGCATGACAATAAAAATTGCAGCTGCGATTTCTTCCACGGCTTACCATGTAAAAATGGATAGACTGCAAACTTCTCGTTTTTAGATCCCCGAATAGCAGTGTGAAGGTCGTAATGACAACGATAGCGCTCACCGTCATCTTGTTCAAAGAAAGCCCTAACATAACCTTCTAGCTTTTGAGCTCTGACCTTTTCAGGATTATCTGTTTCTTGATTATGTGCACCGTTAAATAGGCGGTTTAGATTTTCATCGACAAAACGCTTGCCAATATTAATGGATTTCGGGTTGCCAAAAATAAACAACACCCGTTGTGCCAACGCCAGTTTACCAGTAATAATATGTTGGATAAGCTCGTCACATATTTCAATTGGTGCGGTTTCATTACCGTGCACAGCGCTCGATAGCACAATATCTTTCGTTGTTTCACCTGCGGGCGTAAACTGGATCACACCAGTATCATGGACTTCCACCAAGGTACCGTTGTCTAAAGTGAAGTTCACGGGTTCAAGTGTAAATTCGTTATTTCTTGTGATAGTAAGAAAGTCACCGCTTTGTTTTAATTCTGCTAAGTACGTCATAATTCCAAATTGATATTGTTGAATAATCCGCATTGGGATACAAAAAAGCCATACGAGGAGTATGGCTTGTAGAAGCTTTTTGTTAACTAATCACTGAGTCAACCAATGTCTTTGCCTCATGTTCAAGTTCAGCTAAATGCGCTTCACCTTTAAATGATTCAAGATAAATTTTGTAGATATCTTCAGTGCCCGATGGACGCGCCGCAAACCAACCGTTTTCGGTAACGACTTTAAGGCCACCGATAGCCGCGCCGTTACCAGGGGCATTGGTTAATATCTGAGTAATTTTATCACCTGCTAGGGTGTCCGCCTTTATGTTGTCCGCACTCAATGCCTTGAGCTTTGCTTTTTGCTCAGTACTTGCGGGTGCATCGATACGTTTGTATACAGGTGCGCCAAATGCTTGTTCAAAAGCGCGATAATGCTGAGATGGCGATTTACCGGTAACAGCTTGGATTTCAGCGGCAAGTAACCCCATGATAAAACCGTCTTTATCTGTACACCATGTAGTGCCATCTTTTCTTAAAAACGCAGCGCCAGCACTCTCTTCACCACCAAACGCGAGTTCTTCAGCCGCTAAACCGTCTACAAACCATTTAAAGCCAACTGGCACTTCGTAAACTTCTCGACCATTTGCGCCACACACTTTGTCAATCATGGCACTAGATACCAAAGTTTTACCGATTTTTACTGAGCTCTTCCAGCCTCGGTGTTTAATGAGGTAATCAATTGCAACCGCTAAAAAGTGATTAGGATTCATCAGGCCATCAGGCGTGACAATGCCATGTCTGTCGAAGTCTGGGTCATTACCAATACCGATATCGTAGTCGTCTTTTAGTGCTATCAAATTAGCCATCGCAAAAGGCGATGAACAATCCATCCGCACCTTGCCGTCTTTATCTAGTGGCATAAAAGAAAAACTCGGGTCTACAACGTCATTTACAACCGTGAGCTTCAAGTCATAGTGTTTGGCGATCACCGGCCAGAAATTAACACCTGAACCACCAAGAGGATCCACACCAATATTAACTCCGGCTCGAGCAATAGCTTCCATATCAATTATATTACCCAAGTCTTCGACATATGGCGTGATCAGATCTTCATACTTGATAAATCCAGATCTTCTCGCTTTTGCAAACGGGAATAACTCAACTTCAACCAAATCTTCAAGTAGTAGCTGATTAGCTCTATCTTCAATCCACTTGGTAACATCAGTATCGGCAGGTCCACCATTTGGTGGGTTATATTTGAACCCGCCATCTTCTGGCGGGTTATGTGATGGCGTCACCACAATACCATCTGCAAGTTCGTGTGGATTGGTTAAATTGTGCGAGACAATCGCATGACTGATCACTGGGGTTGGAGTGTAGTCATCATTTTGTTGTGTGATAACTTGCACTTCGTTGGCAACCAAAACCTCAATAGCCGAGTTAAAAGCGGCCTCCGACAACGCATGAGTGTCTTTACCAAGAAAAAGCGGACCGTAAATATTATTGTTTTTACGGTAGTCACAAATCGCTTGAGTGATGGCCAGAATATGCGACTCATTAAACTTAAAATTAAGTGAGCAACCTCGGTGACCACTTGTGCCAAAGGCGACACAATGCTCTGGATGTGCTTCTAAATCAGGCTCATTTAAATAGTACGATGAAACCAATTTTGGTACATTTACCAATAATTCTTTCGATACCTTGTTGCCAGCTTGTGGATGGATCGCCATAAGATTTCCTTACTTATAGGTAGTCTCTAATTTTCTCGGCAGCTTCATCTGTGTAACCTAACACCTTAGCTACTTCATGAAGCATCATTTTCTTTCTAGTCGTATTTGAATTTGTCATCACCCAATATTCGCTGTCTGCGATATTTTTCGGGTTCATACTGCTGCCACTTTCGAGTAGTGCATTTTTACTCGTAGCAAAATAAATTCTATCGCGACCCTTAATTTCAAGCACATTATTAAATTCGGATTTATGTGTACGATGGAGCGCGGATAGGATAAACAAAAAGCGCCCGACTACGCCCTTTTGCATTGCGAGCTCTTCTTTATTAAGAATATTAAAGACATTCGCTGCTGGCTTTACCGTTTGGTTTGGTGTTTTTGTTTGCGACTCAGCGGCCAATTCTTGTACTTGTTTTTCTTCCTGCTGTACGACGGGTTTAGATTCTGTCCCAGGAGTAAGTTTTAATAAACGACGTAAAATCTCAGAAGCACTTTCTCCAATACTTTGTGTGTTACTTGCAATGTATTGATATAGCTCGTCATCTATTTCTATCTTTTTCATGCGTTTCCTGTCATCTATGCTAATTAGGAGCAACTCATTTCAATTGCCACTTAGTATATCCAAATTTAACTTATTACTCTATGGCTTTGCATTTTTACTCTTCGATGTCACAATTAGCGCCAAATTTGGAGGATTTATGCAGTTAAACTATCAACAAATTGGCGACCAAGCCAAACCTAGTGTATTTGTTATGCACGGACTATTTGGTTCTTTGGAAAATGTAAATGTGGTGGCAAAAGCACTTGCCGAACATTTCAATGTGATTAATGTCGATTTGAGAAATCACGGTCGCTCTTTTCATGATGGGCAAATGTCCTATCCAATAATGGCAAATGACGTCAAGGCGCTAATGGAAGAGTTAGAGCTGGACAAAGTAAACCTCGTTGGCCATTCGATGGGTGGTAAAGTGGTAATGCAATTTGCCCAATTATTCCCTGAAAGCGTCAACAAACTTGTCGTATTAGATATTGCACCTGTTGATTATCACTCTAGGCATGATGCAATAATTACTGCGCTGAACGAAGTACAAGAAGGTGATGTATCCAGTCGTAGTGAAGCAGATGCCATCATGTCGCAGTATATTGAAACAGTCGGCGTGCGTCAGTTTTTGCTCAAAAGTTTAGCAAAAAATGAACAAGGCAAACTTGCTTGGCGTTTTAATTTAGACGTAATTACTGAAAAATACGATACAATTACATCAAACATTAATGAAACTCATTCCTGTTTGTGCGATACTTTGTTTATTAAAGGGAATAATTCTGACTACATCCTGCCTGAGCATAGGGATGCAATAGCTCGCTCTTTTCCAAATGCGCGAGCAAAAATAATTCAAGGTGCAGGCCATTGGCTACACGCAGAAAAACCTGAAGCAGTAAATCGCTCAATTATTGATTTTCTTCAATAAAACGAATCGAATTACCGTTATAAACTTAATTTATGCATTTAGGTTGTGATATAGTAGCCGCCGTTTAAGTATTGAGTAGAGCTCAGATGGTCAGTCAATTTATAAATGAATTTGAAACGCTAGGGCTATGGTTTGCACTAGCTGGTATATTCTTTTTCATCGGTATGGCTATTCAGGACGTACTGAAAAAAGGTGATGTACCAAAGTTCGGACGCTACATCGTATGGCTAGTGTTATTTCTAGGCTGTTCTGGATTTATTGCTAAAGGCTTGATCCAGGTGTTTTGGCAAGGCGCAGGTGTTGGATAATGGCCAAGGCTGAAACAGATAGAACCACTATCGACCTATTTGAAAATGAAAAACGTCCCGGACGTCCCAAGACAAATCCACTGCCACGAGAAGTGCAGTTAAAGGTTAACAAGCGCAATCAAATCAAAAGAGATCGTGCTCGTGGCCTGAAAAGAGTAGAATTTAAGGTTTCATCAGAGTTGTATCAAGCGCTAAGTGATATGGCAGAGTCGCAAAACATTAGTCGAAGTGCACTCATCGAGACCATCTTACAAGAAAAGTTAGCGGTTAATAGATAGAAGGTAAGCAATTAATGGCAAGCGTAGGTATTTTTTTCGGCAGTGATACTGGTAACACAGAACACGTTGCTAAAATGATTCAAAAAGAGCTGGGTAAAAAGCTCGTAGACGTAAAAGATATTGCTAAAAGCAGTAAGGAAGAGATTGCCGAATTTGATTTACTACTATTCGGTATTCCAACTTGGTATTACGGCGAAGCACAGTGTGATTGGGATGATTTTTTCCCTGAGCTTGAAGAAGTCGATTTCGAAGGTAAGTTAGTTGCAATTTTTGGCTGTGGCGATCAGGAAGATTACGCAGAGTATTTCCTTGACGCGATGGGCATGGTTAATGACATAGTTACCGAGCGCGGAGCAATTGTGGTTGGTCATTGGTCTACCGATGGTTATGATTTTGAAGCGTCAAAAGCTGTCGTTGAAGACGGTAAGTTTGTTGGTCTTGGTATTGATGAAGACCGTCAGCCTGAACTAACAGAGCAACGTGTTAAACAATGGTGTGCACAAGTATATGATGAAATGTGCTTAAGCGAGCTGGAAGATTAATTCCATTTGCTTTGCACTTGCTGCCCGAGCAAGTTATTCTTAGGTATAGCGTCGTGAATATTGACCTAAGACAAATTATAACTAACAGATTGAGACAGATTTAATGACTGATCACAACTTAGAGCTTAAAAAGGCTGGTTTAAAAGTAACGCTTCCACGCATCAAAATTTTAGAGATCCTTCAGTCTCCTGATAATCAGCACATCAGCGCAGAAGATGTGTACAAGATCTTATTAGACAAAGGTGAAGAAATTGGCCTAGCTACGGTATATCGCGTACTAAACCAATTTGATGATGCTGGTATTGTAACACGTCACCACTTTGAAGGCGGTAAATCTGTTTTCGAGCTGTCTGGCAGCACTCACCATGATCACTTGGTATGTTTGAAATGCGGCAAAGTTGTCGAATTCGAGGATGACGTTATTGAAACACGCCAAGAAGAAATTGCTAACAGCAATGGTATCAAACTGACTAACCATTCACTATACCTTTATGGTGAGTGTGAAGATAAAGAAGCGTGCAAAAAGTACGCTGAGGAAAATGGTAATTAACCTACCCTTTTCGCCTATTTAAGCATTATTAAGCCAGCACAAGTTGCTGGCTTTTTTGTAGAGTAGCTCAGCATTCCACAATTGTCCTAAAGCCACCATAGATAAGCCTTTTGCCATCAAACGGCATTGGATTAGCTTCTTGATCGCAAATAGGATCTTTAAATACTTCTGCCATTCCAGCATCACGGACTTCTTTTGAAGGCCAAGTGATCCAGGAAAACACCACAGTTTCATCAGGCTTACACTTTACAGCCAGTGGAAAAGAGGTAAGCGTTCCATCAGGAACATCATCCCCCCAGGCCTCGACAACGCGCTCTGCTCCAAATTTTTTAAACACTTTTGCCGCTTTACTGGCGTGCGCTTGATATTCTTCACGTTTATTGGTGGGTACAGCACATACAAAACCATCGATATAACTCATTTTTGACCTCTCTATTATCCTCGTCTTTGTGCTTCATAGCTGACATTATTCTCGTCTTGCAACTCGCGAACAGGCCGAATTTCAATGCTGCCATAACGCGCTGGCGGAATTTTGCTAGCCGCTTGGATGGCCTCATTTAGATCTTTAACATCAAGTAAATAAAAGCCCGCAAGCTGCTCTTTAGTCTCTGCGAATGGACCATCGGTAATATCGACTTTACCCGCTCGTATCCGTAGTGTTGTCGCACTTTGAGTTGAGAGTAAGGCGTTACCGCCTATCATCTGCTTGCGCTCTTTTAATGATTCTCCACACGCGATGCATTCACGATTCAGTGCGTCCCATTCATCTTGTGAGAGCTTTTCCATTGATTGTTCATCGTAATAAACCAAAGCTACATATTTCATAGTATGTCCAGCTCCTTATTAATTGGTATCTGAATAGCTAGCGTCTTATGCTGCTCGCTTTTAACTTAGCTATTTCGTGATCAAGGTTAATTAGCAGCGTTACTGGGTAACATCACCATCCACGCCACACCGAATTTATCGACGACCTGACCATACAGGGGGGACCAAAATGTTTCTTGTAATGGCATTTTGACCGTACCACCATCGGCTAGCGCATTAAATGCTCGGTGAGCTTCTTGTTCAGAATCAATTGTTATAGACAGACTAAATCCTGCAAACGGTGCATCACCACCACAGCCGTCAGATGCAAAAATATTCATATCGCCAATACTAAACTCACAGTGCATTACTTTATCGGAGAAGTTTTCTGGTATCGCACCATCAGGAATAGGATCTGGACTTTCGTTAAAACGCATAAGCAGACCGACTTTGGCACATAGATGCTGTTGATAGTATTCAAGTGCCTCTTCGGTACGCCCTGCAAAGAATAAATAATTGCAAACATGCGCGGTTTGCATCGCAATCTTTTGTCTTAATTGTTCTTCGTCTTCTAGGATTTCGCCGCAGGGGTCGATACCTGCAAAATCAGCCATTTCATAAAACGGTCTAACTTCAATATCAGATTCCTCATTCATAGGATTAGGGCAGCGCTTAACCCATTCTAGCGCCTCTTCCATTGATGTTACTTCCCATACCCAATAACCTGCAATTAACTCATTAGTCTCTGCAAAAGGCCCTTTAGTTACAATGCGCTCTTCGCCTTTAAAACGAACGCGAACTCCCTCTTTACTCGGCTTCAAACCGTCACCAGAAGTCGTTATTCCAGCATCAACTAATGCATTATTGAATTCTCCCATCGCAGCCATTAATTCCGCGGTTGGTAGCCCCCCTGCTTCAGACCCTTCACTTGCTTTTACAATCACCATTACTTTCATCGTCAATTCTCCTGATATCTTTCATAAATAGAGCTGAATAACCAAAGATTACCTGCGGTTTTGATAAATAAAGTGCTCTATACACTCTAGTCGAATGCACTCTCTAGAGATCGACAAAGTAAGGAGAATTTTCTTAATTAATTTTCACCGAGCTTGAGAAGCTTTTGTTTGAGAACCCTTTGCTCTGGTAATTGCGTTGTTAAATTGAGAGCCGTTTTAAATGCATTAATCGCACTAGCCGTTCTGCCAGCACGAGATAATAGTTCGCCATAAGCCGCATGAGCCAAGTGATACCTTTGCATTTCTTTGTGCTCAAATAGCCGCTCTATCACGGTAATACCCGCATCTGGTCCCTCTTTCATAGCGATTGCAACCGCTTGGTTGAGCTCGATAACAGGAGACGGGCTCACTTGGTGTAGCTGAGCGTATAATTCAACAATCTGTGACCAATCTGTCGCCTCTGCGGTTGTCGCCACAGCATGAGTCGCAGAGATAGCCGCCTGAATGGTGTAAAAGCCATATTCACCGGCGCGCATTATTTCAGCGATCAACTGCGTACCTTCTGCAATCATACCTTTACTCCAAAGGCTTCGGTCTTGATCTTCCAGTAAAATGATGTCACCGCTAGCATTGGTGCGCGCCGCCTTTCTAGCATCATTCAAGAGCATCAAGGCGAGTAGCCCCGCCACTTCTGGATCTGGCGTTAGAGAATAAAGTAAACGAGTTAAGCGGATGGCCTCCGAAGTCAGTTCACTGCGTATTGCAAGTTCGCCTTGTGTTGCAGAATACCCTTCATTAAAGACCAGATAGATAACCGTGAGCACCGCATCAAGTCGGTTGTTAAAGTCAGTGTCGTCTGGCAGCTCGAACGGAATACGGGCATCACGGATCTTCGCTTTGCCGCGCACAATTCGTTGTGCCATTGTTGTGTTAGACACCAAAAATGCACTGGCAATTTCCTCTGTTGTTAGTCCACAGACCTCCCGCAGAGTAAGCGCAACTTGTACTTTAGGATCAATCGCTGGATGGCAACAAGTAAAAATTAACCGCAGTTGGTCGTCTTCAATTACATTGGCGTTTTGCTCTTGGGCTTGACCTGCGATATCAGAAAGCTCATCCACTTCAGTAGCAACTTCTAGCTTTTCTCTTTGACGTTGCTGTTTGCGTATTGCATCAATGGCTTTAAAACGACCAGTAGAAATCAGCCAAGGGACTGGGTTTTCTGGCATGCCTTGAGTAGGCCAGTGTTTTAACGCCATATTAAACGCGTCTTGCAATGCTTCTTCTGCTAACTCAAAGTCACCTAGAAGGCGGATCAGTGTGGCATAAATTTTCCGGCTTTCTTGCTTGTACAGCACTTCTATAGACTTACGAATAGCATTGCTATCGCAAGCGAGTTGATTGCTCATCACTTTCTTTCGTCAGCTAGGTTATAACCATTTGAATTGGTATAGTCACTATTTCATAAATCAGTAAGAGCCTCAACTTGACACCATCAACTCTGAAAGGCTCAACAGATTGGTTTTAGCCTGGGCAGATCCACCTTCTTTTTCCTATACTCTGCGCGCTATGCAATTAAAGCAACCGGGGCTTGCATTGTGAATATGCACATATTCGATTTTATGGTCATCCAATATGGTATGGAGGCAGTCTTTAACTTCCATTCCTTTTACGATTTGCGCCTCAATCATTACACCCAAGCTGTCGTAGGCCCTGATGGACAGTGATCTGGTTTGCAAGATTTCTGGCACTTCATTTACTTTAGGCTCTGCCAGTACTGCATTTTCCCTCACAAAGATAGGCCCAGAAGAGCGATATGGCGATAAAGTAGTATGGTGCTGATATTGTAATAACAACACCACCTCCCCAATCTCGGCTTCTTGTAGGGAAACACGACAAGGATAGCCGGGTTTAGCGTCAACCATGAGCTTCTTGGCATGTAATGCCGCTAGTTCTTCATCACTTAAAGAAAATAAATGCTTAAATTGTTTGTAATCAATCGCGTTAATTTGAAATTGTGTTGTCATGTTTACCACTCCTGCTTTCACTATAATTAGTGTAAAGAATTAGTAGTTAATGACTGGCCAGAAGTGGTACTAACACCTAAGTAGCACCTAAGTGTTAACAACAAATGTTTTGGGGTTTTTGGGAAAGAAAAAGTCAGGCTGACGATCGCATAGAGCAAACTCACGTGTATTTTTATAGGGCAGCTTCATAAACCCTGCTACGCCATAATCTTGAATACTAACCGCATATTGCATGATCCGAGTCAGTAGCGCCTTAAATTGCGCCTCTTTATTAGCATCAAGTAGCCGATAGTAATAATGAATTTTCATCCTATCTTGCAACGATTCAAAAATGATGCAACCTGTATGATGGATCTGGTTTAACTCGAACACGCATTGAATTATCTGTCTTGGCAGCTGCAGTTGCTCGTCTGGATCTTTACCGTCTTCAAAGTATGAATGCGGGCGTGTAATTTCATTGCTCGAAATATCGCTAATGCTAAACTCTAGTTCTGGCAGATGGTCAAATTGGAATGCACCAGTGCCGTCACGAGTCAATTGAATAGTTTGTCGCGCGTCGAACAAACAACATTTAAACAAACCTTTTTGTTTTATTCCCTGCGCGAGCATTACGGTAGCGTTTAACGCGTCTTTAAATGCAAGACTCAATGTTTCGTCATGTAAAATAAGACTCGACTCAACAAATAACTGCGCGTCTTTCCAGTGAAAACTGAGACCACCAACCACTGGGTATTTTGCCAGTCTGCTAATTGAGGCCAAAAAGGCTTTCTCAGTATCGCCGGTATCGAACAAAAACTCTTTATAATATCTATCTAATTGCGCGTCGTTTACGTCTCTTAGATTGTGTTTATCATCAGCACGACGCAAAAACTGCTTGCGTGAGCTGTAGACGACCGTTTCAGGCTTAACTGAGGTTTCATAGGTCCAAAAAGGAATGCGGGATTTTTTCTCTGACAGCGTTAAATCAGGTAAATACATTTTTGCCATTGCAGGCATATTACGAACAAAGTAATCCCCTGCGCTATCTCTCGTTGCTTTGTCTTTGCTAAGCATGCCATCTAGCACTTGCGCAAATACTTTTGGCAGCCCCAAAGCGCTAGCAGGGATGACCTGAGCACCAAAGCGACATGATTGTGCGCTAGCCAGTGCATAAATCGTCGATGCAACGCCTTGCTCATCAAAACGAGGAGAAGATTGTGCACCCGACATTTGTTCATCACCAATAAAATACACATCTCCCATCCGAGCGTTGGTCGTACTTACATCAGATGACATTAAATCCATGATATTGCTAGCGATAGGCTCGCCATGTACGTCCACCTGAGCATAGACTGAGCTTCCCCAATCAACCAAAGAGAAACCATCGGAAGCTTCATCCCAAACGATATTAGATGGCTTAATATCTCCATGAACTATGGGCTGCGGAGACATACCGTTGCGACGCTCGCGCAAATCAACCAATACATTTCTGAGTTTTAACGCGAGGCTTACCAACTCATGCGCTTTAAAACGGCCCTTTTTGAGTGAGATCTTTTCTAAATCTTCACCTGGGGCACGCTCCATCATCAAAATGCCTTGCTTTTTTACTCGCTCGAAGGCATAGAAGTTTGGCACCATCGGGTTGTCAATTTGCGACAACATATAGCCTTCATCTTCAAGCCTATCACGCACACTTTGGGCAAGCGTGATCCGAGAAAATTTAAACACCCAGTCTTTACCCATATCACTTGTACCAGCAAATACGAAACCAAATGCACCAGAGCCAATTACCTCAACATGTTTATAGCCAAGTTGGCTCAATTGTTTTTTACAGATATTCAGCCATTGACGGTGCTTTTTTGCATCATGATGAGACAGTAAGTAGATGGACTGCTGTTCGTTGATATAGAAGTGTTGGATGGATTTTTCAGACATAATTTTACGCAGAAAAAGCAATAAAAAAGGTCGACATAAGCCGACCTCATTGAGTGTTAACCTTGCTGTTCTATCTTAGCCCACGAATCACGTAGACCAACAGTTTGGTTAAACATTAGCGCTTCTGACTTGTTATCCCGACAGAAGTAACCTAAACGCTCAAACTGATAACCTTGTTCAGGCTTAGCGTTTGCAAGCGCAGGCTCAAGTTTTGCATTTGCAATGGTTACCAAAGAGTCTGGGTTTAATACTTCCGTGAAATCTTCAGCAGCCGCTGGGTTTGGTACCGTAAATAGGCGGTCATACTGACGCACTGGCGCTTCAATACAATGTGAAGCAGATACCCAGTGAATTACGCCTTTCACCTTGCGACCATCTTCTGGGTTTTTACCCAAAGTATCAGGGTCGTAACTACAGTAGATTGTCGTAATATTACCGTTTTCGTCTTCTTCAATGCGCTCAGCTTTAATCACATAGGCATTACGAAGACGCACTTCTTTACCTAGTACCAAACGCTTGAACTTTTTATTCGCTTCTACACGGAAATCTTCTTGTTCAATGTAGACTTCGCGCGTAAACGGTAGCTCACGCTCGCCCATGTCTAAAGTTGGGTGATTAGGCGCTTGTAGCATTTCAACTTTATCTGCATCAAAGTTTTCAATGATTAGCTTAACCGGGTCAAGTACCGCCATGGCGCGTGGTGCATTTTCGTTTAAGTCGTCACGGATACACGCTTCTAGCATGCCCATTTCAACCATGTTGTCCATTTTGGTTACGCCAATGCGCTTACAAAATTCGCGAATTGCAGCTGGTGTATAACCACGACGACGAAGCCCTGCAATTGTCGGCATGCGCGGGTCATCCCACCCTTCAACATGGTTATTAACAACCAAGTCATTAAGCTTACGCTTTGACATTACCGTGTATTCAAGATTTAAACGAGAAAACTCGATTTGCTGTGGATGACATTCGATGCTGATGTTATCTAGCACCCAGTCGTACAAACGGCGGTTATCTTGGAATTCTAATGTACAAAGTGAATGTGTGATCCCTTCAAGCGCATCGGAAATACAGTGCGTAAAGTCATACATCGGATAGATGCACCACTTATCACCAGTTTGATGATGGTGTGCAAAACGTACACGATAGATGATAGGGTCGCGAAGAACCATAAATGAGCTTGCCATGTCAATCTTAGCGCGAAGTACACATTCACCTTCTTTAAACTCGCCATTTCTCATTTTTTCGAATAAGGCTAAGTTCTCTTCAGGTGAAGTGTCACGATAAGGGCTGTTTTTGCCAGGCTCAGTCAACGTACCGCGATACTCGCGCGCTTGCTCTGGAGATAAAAAACAGACATACGCTTTACCGTTTTCAATTAGCTCTACGGCATAACTATACAACTTGTCAAAGTAGTTTGATGAATAGCAAATTTCGCCATCCCATTCGAAACCTAGCCACTGTACGTCTTCTTGGATCGACTTAACGTAGTTGATGTCTTCTTTTTCTGGGTTGGTATCGTCAAAACGTAAGTTACACTTACCTTGATAATCTTGGGCAATACCAAAATTTAAGCAAATTGATTTAGCATGGCCAATGTGTAAAAAGCCATTTGGCTCAGGTGGAAAACGTGTGTGCGTAGACGCATGTTTGCCACTGGCAAGATCCGCATCGATAATGTTGCGAATAAAGTTTGATGGGCGATTTTCAGTTTCCGCCATAGGAAATCTTTCCTCTGAATTATGCTCTTAGTTAACCTCGGCATTATTACAAAAACTCAGCAGAACTTACAGCAATTATCTGCGCTGTATCAGGATTTATTCATTTGGTTAAATGTTCATCAGTTTTTTGTGACAAATTTTGTTCTAGCGCAATATTTCCGTCACAACTTCATCCTATAGTTGCGCCATCTCAGTGTTTATAACGCTAATAACGCTTAAGTCTCGCTACCGAGGAAAGGACAAAGTAATGGCTTCAATGAATTTGAATCGTGTTTATATATCAACTAAGGCTAGAAACAATCACTATATTCTTGCTGAGTTTAAACCAGATGATGCATTCTATGCATGTTTTGACTCCACTAGCGCCTGTTACGAGCGTTTGTCTCGTCAGCTGTTCGCGCTTTGCGACGAATATGAATTGCATAATGTGCATGTCATCGCAAACGACAAATTACCTGTAGTGCGTTACCACGATGAAGCCTATACCATGCAAACGGAAAAGCAGATTTTGTTTTTCTATAACCCTAAGTTCCACGAAGCGCATCAGACTTATCTTAATGACGGATACCAAGCACGTAAAATTCGCTTATTATTTTTAGCCACGGGAAATGAATTACGCGCCAATGCGGCGACTTTTCACAGCAAAGTGAAAAAGGTACTTGATGCACTTAAAGAAGGCTTTTCTCCGGTAGAACCTCAATTTAGAGTGCGAGATCACCAACATTTAACTTATGACCTTTTTGCCAAAGCGAAAGGTGACAAAGAGTCGTATGGCTATAAGTTACGGGCGCTTTACCCTCGTTATCAAGCCAGAAACTGCACGTTACCAGAAGAATATAGCGAAATGACCTATGCAACCTTTAACATTCCAGTGTCACGAGCAATAAAAACAGAGTTCCAAAGCCAAATGCGCCCGGGTGACTACGGACAATTCTATCGCACACTGGAAGATGCATTTCTTTCTTCTTGCAATGATAAACAGCTCAATATGGTAGCCATGGTAGCCGATGGCCGTTTACCTATTGTCAGAAGCGCCAAAATCGATAAGTCTGATACTAACCGAGAACTACAAAAGCTGAGTTTTGATACCGGCTCCGGTGACAATCAAATTTACTCGCTGTTTAACGAAGCAAACCTAGTGGATACCATTCGCTTTGTCATCGTCGCCAATGACAAAGACAAAAAAGATATGGGCTATGGTCGTTTTATGAATCACGTAGAAACGGCGATTAAACGCTTTGTTGCACAACTTCCTGTTAATATTGAAAAGCAAGATATCAACGTTCGCTTCTTCCAGCATATTAGTTACGACTATTAATAGATAAAAGGGAGCGTGTTCTATTAGGGTGTACTTTTATCACCCTAAGGCAAAGGAATATGCTCCAATTTATCACCGGGGATCATATCGAACCTACCCTCACGCCAATCTTGCTTCGCTTGTTCAATACGGGATTTACTAAAAGAAACAAAGTTCCAATCAATATAAGGGACTTTTTTAAACGCCTCTCCACCGAGCAATACCACTCTGCTATTCTCATTGAAATGTAATTGCGCGTCGTCGTCTTCAAGTAATACAAATGAGCCTGCACAATATGAGTTATTAGACACCACCACTTCGCCGTAAATCACATATACGCCAACTTCTTGTGTCTGATCAGGCCTTTCAATATGTCCGCCAGCTTTTGCCATCACATCAACATAAAACATAGGTGAAAATGTTGGGACAGGAGAATGCAAACCATACGCACTGCCGATAATGACCCTAGCCATCACCCCTTCTAGTTGCCTAGTCGGCAAATCAAAACGGTTTATATGTGAGAAACTGGGCTCAACTTCAGCATTTTCTTCCGGTAGCACCACCCAGCATTGCAAACCATGAATAGCATGTGGTTGCGCTTTAGTTTCAAACGATTCTCTCTCCGAGTGCACAATACCGCGCCCTGCCACCATCCAATTTACATCCCCTGGATGGATCTCAAGTTGATTACCAAGAGAATCTCGATGGAGCAAGTTACCTTCAAACAAATAAGTGAGGGTTGCAAGCCCAATATGCGGATGCGGCCTAACATCGATACCATCACCAATACTGAATTTGCCGGGTCCCATTTGATCAAAAAAGATAAATGGACCTACCATACGTTTCGCACGCTGTGGAAGTACGCGGTTTACTGAGAGACCACCGATGTCATGTGCTTTGCCATTTAGTTGAATTGCCATTACTTTGCTCCATCATGTTTTGTTTTATTATGGAGCTCAGTAACCAGAAGTAAAATGCGCAATTAAAGATACAAGCATTCTAGAAAATAGAATCACACCGCTTTGTGCCAAGTGAGGCCTGAATATGGTTGCTGCTGCAAACTTCTTAACCGACTTTGCAAACTACCACTATGGACCTCAAGTTTATGATGATCGGGATCGTAAATATAGAGCGAGTCTCCTTCGCTGCTATTTTGCTGCCATACGCCAACCCCGTATTCCAATACTGTTTTAGAAAAAGTTGTAAAGTCTTCGGCAGCAATATTGAACGCTATATGACTGTAATCTGAGCTTGGAGATATCTCACCTAAAGATAAGCAAAGCCATACGTCACCAAGCGTTAAATATGCCCCTTTGTCCCAAGTTACCCAAAGCTCGAATCTTAACAAGCCGCAGTAAAAATCCAGTGATATGTTTAGGTTAGATACTGCTATTGTAATGTGATTTATACCTGTAAGCATTTCGCCTCCAGCTAGACACGAAAAAAGCCGCGACCAAAGGTACAACGGCTTTAACAACCAGAATTATTTTTCTCGATGTAGGCTAGCTACAAAAAGAAGCGTTACAATGCCTGTTCAAGCTCTGGTAACGCATCAAATAGATCCGCAACAAGGCCATAATCAGCCACTTGGAAAATCGGGGCCTCTGGATCTTTGTTGATAGCAACAATGACCTTAGAATCTTTCATACCTGCAAGGTGTTGAATAGCGCCGCTGATCCCAACTGCAATATATAAGTTAGGCGCCACAATCTTACCGGTTTGGCCAACTTGCATATCATTAGGCACAAAGCCCGCGTCAACAGCAGCACGCGATGCACCAATTGCAGCCCCTAGTTTGTCAGCAATACCATTTAGCAAGGCAAAATTTTCACCGTTTTGCATACCACGGCCGCCTGAAATAACAACCGGTGCCGCAGTTAATTCAGGGCGCTCAGATTCAGTTTGTTCAATGCTCACAAACTCACTCACTTGAGAGGCTATACTTTGCGAGCGCTCCTCAATGTCACATGCTGCTTGAGTCTCTACGGCATCAAATGCTGATGCACGCACAGTGATAACTTTTTGAGAGTCTAATGATTTTACAGTTGCAATTGCATTACCCGCATAAATTGGACGCTTAAAGGTGTCAGCATCAATCACATCGATAATTTCTGATATCTGTGATTTGTCGAGTAACGCCGCAACACGTGGCGCGATATTTTTACCTGTGGTAGACGCTGAAAACAAAATGTGTGAAAAGTCATTTGCTAATTCAACAACTAGCTCAGATGTGTTTTCTGCCAATTGATGTTCGAATGAAGCATCGTCAACAGCAACCACCTTTTGTACGCCAGCGATCTGTGCAGAGTGATTGGCAGCCTCAGCAATGTTGTGACCTGCAACCAATACGGTAATGTCGCTTGCGATTTTTGTTGCAGCAGCAACCACCTTAGCGGTTTCAGGTTTCAATACACCATTTTCATGCTCAGCAATAACTAATACGCTCATGAGATCACCTTTGCTTCTGTTTTTAACTTGTTTACTAACTCTTCAACGCTCTCAACCATCACGCCACCAGAGCGCTTAGCTGGCTCTTCAACTTTCACCAATTCAATACGAGGTGCTAAATTGACACCTAGCGAATCCGCTGCGATCACATCTAGTGGTTTACGCTTAGCTTTCATGATATTTGGCAGTGAAGCATAACGAGGTTCATTCAAACGCAAATCCGTTGTCACGACCGCTGGAAGTGATAGCGACACCGTTTGCAGACCGCCATCAACTTCACGCGTCACTTGCACTTTATCGCCTTCAACCACAACTTTAGAGGCAAAAGTGCCTTGAGCACGCTTAGTTAACGCCGCTAGCATTTGTCCTGTTTGGTTATTATCAGAATCGATAGACTGTTTACCTAGAATCACCAGCTCTGGATTTTCTTGTTCCACTACCTTAGCCAGTAGTTTTGCGATGTGCAGAGATTCAAGCTTTGCGTCTGTCTCAATGTGAACTGCTTTATCTGCACCCAGTGCAAGCGCCGTTCTTAGCTGCTCTTGACAAGCTTTATCGCCAATTGATACGGCAATAACTTCCGTTGCAGTGCCCGCTTCTTTTAAACGAACCGCCTCTTCTACTGCAATTTCACAAAATGGATTGATCGCCATTTTTACGTTGCTCAAATCAACATCACTGTTGTCAGGTTTGACTCTTGCCTTTACGTTGTAATCAATCACGCGTTTGATTGGCACAAGTACTTTCATGGTTACTCCATCATCTGGTTATTCTCTAAGCTGACGTCTACGTCAACAAATTATTTTATTGGTTTCAGACTACTTCCTGTTGACGTAAACGTCAACCTCAAATAACCTTAGTTTAACGAAAATCAAACTAAAGCCTCTCTTTAGTTAATCTACCGTCAAATAGTGTGAGGTTAATAATGGTCGAACGTGAAACCATGGAGTTTGATGTTGTGATAGTTGGTGCAGGTCCTGCGGGCCTGTCTTGCGCTATCCGACTCGCTCAACAGGCTCAAGAAAAACAACAAGAATTAATGATCTGTGTAGTCGAAAAAGGCTCAGAAGTAGGTGCACATATCTTGTCTGGTGCAGTATTTGAAACCAAAGCACTAGACGAACTTATCCCTGATTGGGCTGCAAAAGGCGCTCCCGTGACAACGAAAGTGACGGGTGACGACATTTATTTATTCAAAAACGAAACCAATGCCACCAAACTGCCTCATCTAGTGGTACCAAAAACATTTAAAAATGACGGCAACTATATTGTTTCAATGGGGAATGTTTGCCGTTGGCTCGCTGAACAAGCAGAACAACTTGGCATTGAGATTTTCCCAGGCTTTAGCGCCCACTCGTTAATAATAGAAGAGCAACAAGTTAAAGGTGTTATTACCGGTGATATGGGCCTAGATAGAGATGGCCAGCCTAAAGACAGCTACATGCCTGGAATGGAGCTTAGAGCGAAATATACCGTATTTGCTGAAGGTTGCCGTGGCCACTTAGGTAAGCAACTTATAGCTGAATTTAAACTGGATAAAGGCGCTTCCCATCAACACTATGGGATCGGCTTTAAGGAAATTTGGCAAGTAGACCCAAGCAAGCATAAAGAAGGTCTTGTTGTACACGGCACAGGTTGGCCACTCGACAATGATACCCATGGCGGCTCATTTATGTATCATGCTGAGAACAATCAAGTCGTGGTCGGGTTAATCATCGACTTAAATTACACGAATCCACACCTAAGCCCATTTGATGAGTTTCAGCGTATGAAGCATCACCACACCTTTGCGAGTGTACTTGAAGGTGGTGAGCGCATTGCCTATGGTGCTCGAGCAATCGCCAAGGGTGGCTTTCACAGCCTACCTAAAATGCATTTCCCAGGTGGATTACTGATTGGCTGTGACGCAGGTACCCTCAACTTTGCCAAAATTAAAGGCAACCATACAGCAATGAAGTCCGGTATGCTTGCAGCCGATGCCATCATTGAGGCACTCGGCCAAGAAAGCGCTCCGTCAGACTTGGTAAGCTTTGCCGACAAGTTTAAGGCAAGTTGGCTTTATGATGAGCTTTATCAATCTCGTAACTTTGGTCCAGCAATGCATAAGTTAGGTCGTATTATGGGTGGCGCTTACAATATGATCGACCAAAACATTTTCTCAGGTTCGCTACCATTTACTATTAAGGACGAACATCAGGATCACGCACAGCTTAAGCTTGCGTCTGAATCGCAAACTATAAGTTACCCAAAGCCGGATGGTAAATTAAGTTTTGACAAACTTTCTTCCGTATTTTTATCGAATACCAATCATGAAGAAGTACAACCATGTCATTTACAGTTAAAAGATTCTGATATACCAATCAAAGTGAATTTAGCTAAGTTTGATGAGCCTGCACAGCGCTACTGCCCCGCAGGCGTGTATGAAGTAAACGAAAACGAGCAAGGAGAGAAGCAGTTTGTCATCAATTCGCAAAACTGTATTCATTGCAAAACCTGCGATATTAAAGATCCGAGCCAAAATATTACCTGGGTCACACCAGAAGGTGCTGGTGGTCCGAACTATCCAAACATGTAATACCAATAAATCCTAAATTGCGGGGGCGAAATGCCCCTTTCTTTCCTATACTTAGCGTATATTTTTAAAAATAGAGCTGAGTCTATGCCTCAACAGTCCGTCACCTTTCGATTTTTAGCTGAGCCCACCGACGTTAACTTTGGCGGTAAAGTACACGGTGGTATGGTCATGAAATGGATTGATCAAGCCGGGTATGCTTGTGCTGCTGGTTGGAGTGGCAGCTACTGCGTTACCGTTTCGGTAGCAGGCATGCGTTTCCACCGTCCTATTCTCGTCGGCCAGATTGTTGAGGTTTCCGCGCGTATTGCTCATACAGGGAACACCAGTATGCAAATTTTTATTCAGGTGCGCTGTGGCGATCCAAAAACGCAGCGACTTGTCGAAACTAATCACTGTATTATCAGCTTTATTGCCATGGACCAAGCTGGGTATCCAATTCAAATTCCTCAGTTTAAAGCGAAAACCGAGGAGGAGAAAAAACTAGAAGCTTATGCGGTGAAGATGAAAGAAATAGCGATCCAAACCGAATCGCTATTGGAAGAGACCTTGTCTGATAGTAAATAAATTGAGCGTTGGACTACTGAAAAGTCTAATACCTAGAAGTTCGACTACGATTGAACTTCTATCAGTTTAAAGGAGCTATTCGGCTCACCAAAAACCACGACATTACACTCTCCCCAACTTTTCGGTATATTCCACTGCATATTTTCAGCAAATTTAAATTGTGAAAACTGATTGTCACACCGTACTTCAAGGGTGTGAAGATTTCCCTTCACTTCTGCAATCGAAAAGCTAGGTCTAACCAGCGCATGTGTCCAGACATCATCCTGTTTGACCTCAGCTGCGATAACAAGCATTTTATCTTTATCCGAGATTAAGGTATTAATGCCATCGACTATTGGTTGCACTGCCGATTTATACGGTTCCAGTCCTTCCATTTCCATCAACGTCTTATAATTATTTAAAGCACCTTTGTACTCTTGTAGTTGTGCTTGGAGATTGATTGCATTGACGAGCGCGCTGGCATAAAGTTCTGATTTAACGATATCTTTACCGTGCCAGATAATCCCTTTATGCGCTTCGAGTTCCTCTTTACGCTCTTTTGTTAGTACAAAATACCGCGCTTTTAATAAGTTGAAATATGCTTCTTCATAACGATTCCAGCGTCCTTTGTCGGCAAGTTTTTCTATCAAGATATTCGCTTCTGACAAGTTCCCATCTTCAAGCACAGCATTTATTTTGCGGTAACTTCTGACGAAGCTTTTTGAAGCGGCCTCAGTTGCTTCGGACATATTAAACGAGAACATCACACTATTTTTACACTGCTTAATCGGCTTCCCATCTTTTGTTGCTGGAGAATATTGCCAATCTTTGATTGCCTTGAGTGCAGCGCGCTCGAATCCTGATTGACCAGAGGATTCTTCTACAATCGGCGACGCGACTGATCCATCTTCATTCACTACATAACTAAGGATAACCCAACCTTCCCCACCTTTTAAGGCAACATTACGTGGATATCTAGGCGGTTCTCTTTCAAGTGGAGTGGCATTAACAATAGTGGATAAATGCAAATTTGATTCGCTCTGTGCTGCGATACTAAAGTTGCTGAAACTCAGTACGATTGAACTAGCGACTAACGATTTAACCCAATTTTCCATATACAAAAACTATCCATTCATTATTTAGATAACTTCAATATAACACATAGTTTACCTGCCAAACAACGGACCCAGAATGGGTTCTATTCTTTTTTGAAGGATTACTCTGAAAGTGGCTAGATTTTGGAGGTAATTCGGTCAGCTTTTTCTATCAAAGTACATTACTAATTCAAACTTTAATTTTAATAGCAATTTCACAATAGATTTCTTGCAAGAGAAAATATAACTTTTTCACTAGCCGCTAGCGCGTCGCGTTTGCTTAAGTTGCCTTCTTTTAATAATTGTAAGCATACTTTTTCAGCTTCTTGACTGAGAAGTACATCCATCTTCGTAGGACTTACCACCCCTTCAGTTAAATCATTTATTATTGCTTGCAACGTCGCTCTACGCTCCGATATCGCGCGGATCAAAATAGGTTTTAGAGGGGATGATTTGCAGAGCGCTTCTTGACAACTTTGATCAACCTTTCTATTGAACTCCATTATCTATACTCATCTTTTCGGCGATTAAATGCTTGTAATTTTTCTCGTAAGCCTTGGATTGGTTTTATTTCTTCTACCAATTGCTTATATTCGGACGCTCTAGTACCAATAATTTGTCCGTTATCTGTGCGTAAACTCGAACATAAACCATTTTGGGGCGAAAAAGTGTGCCGATTCATGTTGCGACTCCCACCAAAAATTCCGTTATGTACGAGGTTATGCGAAAAAGCTGAATAAATAAATTACATCACATTACAGTAGCTAATTATGAACAGGATTTTGTGAAAGTCAGGATCAATAGTAAACTTCGCTCATCTTAATTCAGACAGAGACCATAGTGGAACAAATCACTATCGAGCCCATCGGCTTTATCCAATCTCCTTATAAACAGAAGTTCGCTATTCCAAGGCAACCAAGGCTTGTTCCTGAAGCAAAAGCTAAGCTTAGATTTGTTGGCGAATTTAACCGCGAAGAGTTTGTTCGTGGTATTGAAGAATTTACGCATATCTGGTTGTTATTTCGCTTTCATGAAACCGCTGATAAAGGTTACTCTGCGCTTGTACGCCCGCCAAGACTCGGTGGTAATGAGCGCAAGGGCGTGTTTGCGACTAGAGCGACTTTTCGACCCAACGGGATTGGCATGAGTGCGGTAAAGCTCGAGGGCGTAGAATATAAAAATGGCCAGCTTGATCTGTTACTCTCTGGTGTAGATTTATTGGACGGTACACCAATCATTGATATTAAGCCGTACCTTCCCTATTCAGATGCTTTGGTGGATGCCACAGCTGGCTTTGCTGATACTCGGCCAGAAACCCAAATGTCTGTTAGCTTTTCAGACGAGGCTATTGTTTTTATTGAAAAACAGAAAAACTATCCCGAACTTCGACAGTTCATTACCAATGTACTGAAGCAAGACCCCCGCCCGGCTTATAAAAAGAAACGCACATCGCAGCAAGACTATGGTATGAGTTTGTATGATTTTAATATCCGCTGGACAGTAGATGGTGAGCATAACCATGTCACTGAAATTTCGTTAGCAAAATAGCAAATTCAGCGGCTTGCCAATAAACTTATAAATTATGAAGATGTTTAGGTATTAAAGCTTTTTAAGCGGCTACTGCACTGCTAGAATAGCCGCCAATAAGAGAACAATAAGTAACTTATACTGGAATAAGAATGCGTACAAGTGAATATATATTGGCGACTCAAAAAGAGACGCCGTCTGATGCAGAGGTGGTAAGCCACCAGCTAATGCTTAGAGCGGGTATGATCCGTAAATTGGCTTCAGGTCTTTATACTTGGCTACCATCAGGCCTAAAAGTTTTCCGCAAAGTAGAGAGAATTGTCCGTGAAGAAATGGACAAAGCGGGAGCGATTGAGCTGCTAATGCCAGTGATCCAGCCTGCAGAGCTATGGGAAGAGTCAGGCCGTTGGGAACAGTTTGGTCCTGAACTACTTCGTATTAATGACCGTCATGGCCGTCCATTTGCACTTGGTCCAACGCATGAAGAAGTGATCACTGATCTTGTACGACGCGAAATCAACAGCTATAAGCAACTGCCAATCACACTGTATCAAGTCAGTACTAAAGTACGTGACGAAGTTCGTCCACGTTTTGGTGTGATGCGCGCACGTGAGTTCACCATGAAAGACGCCTATTCATTCCACATGACTGATGAGTGTCTTGAAAAAACGTACCACAAAATGTTCCAAGCTTACTGTAACATTTTTGATCGTTTAGGCGTTGACTACCGTCCAGTTATTGCAGACAGTGGTTCAATTGGCGGTAACCTATCCCATGAGTTCCATGTACTTGCAGAGTCTGGTGAAGATGCAATCGCATTTAGTGATGAAAGTGACTACGCTGCAAACATTGAAAAGGCAGAAGCGCTTGCACCAACTGAAACTCGCCCTGCGCCAAGTAAAGAACTTAATACGTTTGACACACCAGAAGCTTTCACCATCGCTGAACTAAAAGCAAAACATGGTGTTAAACCACACCGCGGTGTTAAAACACTCATCGTGTATGGCGCACCAGACGAAGACGGTAAACGTGGTCTTGTCGCGCTTATCGTTCGTGGCGACCATGACCTAAATGAGCTGAAAGCTGAGAAATTAGCACAAGTGGATTCACCGCTTGAGATGGCGAGCGAAGAAGACATTGTTAACGCTATTGGTGCAAAGCCAGGGTCTTTGGGCCCTGTTGGTCTTTCAATGCCTATTATTGTCGATCGTAGCGCAGCTATCATGGCTGATTTTGTTGCTGGTGCAAACAAAGATGGTGTCCATTACAGTGGCATTAACTGGGACAGAGACGTAAGCACTTATACTGTTGAAGATATCCGTAACGTGGTTGAAGGCGATCCAAGCCCTTGTGGTAAAGGTAAAATCCTTATCAAACGTGGTATCGAAGTAGGTCACGTGTTCCAACTTGGTACTAAGTACTCTGAAGCAATGAAAGCAGGTGTACTTGGCGAAGAAGGGAAAAACCAAACATTAACCATGGGTTGTTATGGTATTGGCGTTTCTCGTATCGTTGCCGCAGCAATCGAACAAAATAACGATGATTACGGTATCAAATGGCCTGTTGCTATTGCGCCATTTGAGTTGGCAATCGTGCCAATGAATATGCACAAGTCTCACCGTATTCCAGAGATCGCAGAAAAGTTCTATGCAGATCTACAAAATGCAGGAATTGATGTGTTATTTGACGACCGTAAAGAGCGTCCGGGCGTTATGTTTAACGATATGGAACTTATCGGTATTCCATACACCCTAGTGATTGGTGAGCGTAACCTTGATGAAAATAAGGTTGAACTGAAAAACCGTCAAACGGGCGAAAAACTGATGCTGGATATTGGATCTGCGGTTGAAACAATCGTTAATGCAATTAAAAGCAAATAAGCCTACTTAAAATTACATAATAAAAGAGCATACAGATGTATGCTCTTTTGTCATATTAGCTTCTCCTAACTGCCCCGCCACTGTCATCTTTGCCTCTTAGCATTGTCATTATTACGCTAAAGAGCCAAGCCATGAAAACAACATACTATCCGAGTATTTGGATCTCAGACGTACACTTGGGCTACAAGGACTGTAAAGCGAAGTTCTTGCTAGATTTTCTCAACAAAACTGAATGTGATGTACTCTATCTGGTTGGTGATATCGTTGATCTATGGTCAATGAAACGCCAATTTTTTTGGGATCCATCCCACTATCAGGTATTAGAATGCATACAAAAAAAAGCAGGATCTGGTACACGCGTTATCTACATACCGGGTAATCACGACGAAACCTTCAGAAACTATGTTGGGCAAACGCTTTTTAAAGTCGAAGTACATAAAACCTTTATTCATACCACTTCCGCAGGTAAGCGGTTTTTATTACTACACGGTGATGATTTTGACTCGGCAACAAGATACAACAAATTGATCAGTATCATTGGGGATGCCGCTTATGATTTTCTACTCTTCTTAAATCGCTGGACCAATCGCGTACGACGTTTATATGGTGGTCATTATTGGTCGCTTGCATCTTGGCTGAAAAAGCGCGTGCATAAAGCCAGAGAGGCCATTGCTGCATTCGAGAATGCAGCAATTCATGAAGCGAGAAAACAAGGTGTCGACGGCATTATCTGCGGGCATATCCACCAACCGGAGATCCGTGTCGTAGATGGTATTGTGTACTGCAACGATGGTGATTGGATAGAAAACTGCACGGCATTGGTTGAAAACCAAGAAGGTCGTATCGAATTGCTGCATTGGTCAGATGTACAGTCCGTTCTTAACGTAGTTGAAATTGAAAACATTGAAACCGACAATGTTGAAGCCGCTTAATTAGCGGCTTCAGTTCTTCCAATTACTCTTCTTTTAATAACTTATGCAGTAAATCAATGCGCTTGTTAATACGTTTGTTTTGCGCGTACGACTCTGCGCTTGCGCTCATCATTAAAATCCAAAAGATGTATAATACCAATTGAATTAATTCTCTAATCAATTTGAAGGGTGAAATAGCTTCAAGATAGATCATTTACTTAATACAACTGGTATAAAACGGGTTGTTCAATAATTTCTGAATAGCGATAAATTAAAAATATTATTGCCTCTAGGATACCGATATTCAGGTAGAATCGCCGCTTTTGTCAGGTGTGTTATATCACAAATGTGGTCATTGCCCAGACAATAATACCGATAATAAACACTAGACTGCCATATTGAAAGTGCCTCACCATTGGGAACACTGCTTTATCCGTGCGCTCAATAGACAAAGGATATTGCCAATGCGTTAACGCAAGTAAAAGTGGCTCGGCTTCTACGCTCATGCCAGAGAGTGAAACCGTCGCGCCATACTCAGTATCAAAGACCAAATCAACAACGTGATTACGACGAGTCGACGCGGTTAACATATCCAAGTCGCTGACTATAAACGTATTCCAGTGTACCTTTATATCGTTAACTTCATCCTTTGTTACCTCTCGTGCTTGTTTATCTGTAAACAGTAACGCAGGTAAAAACAAGCTATCTTCCTCAACCTTAATTTCGTTACAGGGTGAGTGATAGACAAAATAGTGTTTATTACTAATAAGTAAAGACGTCAACCAATAGCTCAAGTACGTGAGCACCAAAAATACCAAACCAGCTATGTAATTTTGTGACGAGTAAAGAATAAAGCAGGTCATTAGAGCAAAAGCCCCTACCACCATCCAAGCAATATGCTGCTTATGCTTAGGCGTCGGTAGTGCACATCGTAATACAGAGAATCGCGCTTCAATATCGCGATTGCGATTCATAAACAAAGGAAATAATCTTGCAAGGCTAGTTGGAGTTGAGCGCGTAGCTGATCTTCTATTTGCATCCGCGCCTGCCGTTGGTTGAACGTTATGGTCAAGATCTGATGCAGACAAAAGCGCGGAGAGTTTATCAGCTTGCCGCAAACACGAAAATGAATAGACCGCAGGTTCTTCACTTTCTGAAAGATAACTTATACCAATATAATTGAGTTGCTTGTTATAACCTGAAGATACATCAGTCACTGTTGAAAGCGGTATCACACACTCGTCTATTCGCCGAATATTTATATTCAATAACGATAGTTGTTTAGTGATTACAAACTGCTTTTGTGCAGGGTCAAACATTAAACGATTACGGTATGAAAATAGTAACAAAGAAATCACTAAGTAGATCAGAGCTTCCAAAAAGCTTGACCCGACTAAGTGAAAAACCGACGATAACAAGAATAAAATGGCAATGCCGTTAGTTACTGATTCACTGACTGACTTAAGTACTGAGGTTGATGTCATCCTACATTCCTTGAGTGACTAAAATTGAAACCTACGACTTCCGCAAGCTATCCAAATAAACAGCAGGCTAAATTACAGAAAGTTAAGCGCTGAATAAAGCGTTTATCGTACAGAAAAACGCCATAATTCTCAATGACTCACACCTAGCTCAAACTTTACCTAAACAATACGGTTTCTTTATTAAACCATTTAACGCAGCACACGAGTAACCCCGCCGCTAAAACGGCAGAAGCGCCAAAAATTAACGCAACGTAGCCATAATCAACGGTGCCTTTGATGATTTCTTTTATCGCTAATGCGACATTGGTAATTGGGATCAATGCGGTTTTTGCGGTTAGTTCCATATTTGGCATTAAGGACATAACAATCGGTATGAAGATCCCCATGCTGAGTGGTCCCATGTAGTTTTGTGCTTCTTTAAAGGTTCTGGCGTAAATTGAAATGGCAAGTGTTAGCGATGAAAGCATCACAGCAACAGGGAGCAACAACGCAAAAATCAACACAAAGTCTAATAATGCAACCGACGAGAAGGCGTTTTTAATTACGTCTAGCTCGACAAAGCTACTGGCAACCCCTATCCACAGCGCCATGCTGGAGACCGTGATAAGCGCGCAGAATATCGAACTGCTCAATACAGTTAAAAACTTACCTAGCACCAGCTCTGTGCGAGAGATTGGTGTTAATAGCAGCGTCTCTAAGGTGCCACGCTCTTTCTCTCCAGCGCCTAAATCAATAGCTGGATAGCTTGCCCCCATCAATACCAGCGGAATCAACATATAAGGGATAAATGCACCTAACTTCTCGCCTAAATTTTCGCGTTTGTCAGCAGTATCCACTTTAGCAATCGATATGGGTTGGAGCACTGCCGCTTGCTCCGCTTGCGACAACCCCAGTGAGGTTAACTTCGCCGCTCTGAGTTCATCAGAAAACTTCTTAGCAAGTTTAGACAAGCGGTCGTAAATAAAGTTGATAGATTGCGCATCGTTAAACACGATTTTCCATTCACTTTTTACGCCAGACTCCAGATTTTCAACCGGATCGGATGGAATAAAAACCCCAACATCGATCACGCCACTTCGTACCGCATCACTCAGCGCTTCGACACTATCAAGCTTGAGCTCACCAGTATATTTCTTAAAACTTTTATGATAAAAAACCTGCTCAGAGAACTTTTCAGCATAGGCTTCATTTGCGATGTAATACGTATGAACTTCTTGCTCCGCTTCCATAGCGGCTTGTGATGCCATAAAGCCTACTAACGCCATAATCACTGGAAATACCAACATCGGCAGTGCAATCACAAAGAATAGTGTTTTGCGGTCGCGCAGCAGCTCTCTAATTTCTTTTAAAAATACCTCAAACATGCTGTGCTCCCGTCAACAAGTTCAAAAATGCCTGATTTAGCTCTTCACTTTGCCCTTTCGTTTTGAAATCAGCCAAGCTGCCATCAAAGCAGGTGATCCCTTTATCAATAACAGACACTCTATCGCACAATAACGCGACTTCATCTAAGTGGTGGGTAGAAAATATAACGGGTGTACCACGCGCTTTGAGGTCGCGAATAAAAGAGATAACTGTTTGTGTAGTCATAATATCAAGGCCGGTCGTAGGCTCATCTAGTACCACCACTTTAGGGCTATGTACCACCGCCCGTGCAATATTGGTCTTTTGTTTCATACCGGTCGATAGGTGTTCAGCCCTTTTATCTAGAAAGGTTTCCATCTCTAGGCGCTGAAATAGCTCATCGCATTTCGCTTTTAATGCTTTTCCTTTTAAACCATGAAGTCGTGCAAAATATTCAACATTTTCTTTGGCGGTAAGACGTCCATATAAACCAGTTGACCCTGATAAAAAACCGATGGCTTTGCGTGCAACAACAGGCTTTTTCACAATATCCTGACCATCCACTAAGATAGTACCGGCATCCGGCGTCAGCGCTGTTGAGAGCATACGCAAAGTGGTGGTTTTTCCCGCCCCATTGGGGCCCAGCAATCCAAGTACTTCGCCTTGTCCACAGTGCAGGTTAACCTCTTCTACACTGTGAAAAAAGCCATCACGCTCGCGAGGATCCGTCTGACTCTTTTTCTTTTTGTGTTCGCGAGTCAAGGCGAAGCGTTTTTTTAATCCATTGATAGCTATCATGCTATTTCCTTCTTTTCGGCCTGAAATAGTCCGTATTTTGATAAAATTCTAAATCTTGTGGCTCATGCCAGTTTGGGATCCCAAGCAGCGGAATGGGTGACATTTTGGTATTGTCTTCAAGCAGCCCATCATTGATCAGTGCGACCAATTTATCATCTAAGCAACGATATTGTTCGCTTAGTGAAAGTTGCCAAAATGCAGCATCAACATTGATACACACCAGTTTTCCCGTTAGCCCAATAAAGGGATTGGTTAGCATCTCGTAGTTTGCGTGGCCAAATACAAAAGGCTTTAGGTTTTGCTGCCATTCTGAGCGATTATCGTAAAATACATTCTGCCATTGGTGTGATTTAAAGGCATCACGCCATTTATCATCATCGATTGCCAACACCAAACCACACTCATCAAAAAGTGTTAACGCATTGCGCTTTTTACTTCGCTGCTTTAAACCAAACTGTGCTATTTCTTCAATATGTAGGGCATTTAACAAAGCTTTTGTTTTTGGGAATAAACACCAAATCAACGCACCAAATAAGTCGTGCCAGTTTTGACTACGCGTCGGTACCTGATGGGTTTCAAAGATAATCTCTTCATAGTATTTATCGCCAAAGTCTATCGTTTCATCGGCCACAAAGCGGGTATCATACTGCTGCAAGCTAATGCTGTTTACGTGCGAAGACAACCACTCGGGGCTTGGCCAATCTTGTTGACTTTTTAAGTCAAAAAGCTGATTTAAATGGGAAAATGGCTCAGCATGTAAACATGCAACCTGCCACGCCTCAGGCGCTGTAAACTTTTTCATTTGATTGAGATACTTATCATACAATTAGCCGACTATTTTACTGAAGCGCCTGATACTTGGCAAAAGCCAATTGTAAATGAGCGTAACAGGCTAAATCACATGCTAAAATTAAGGTAATTATTCAAAATTGTGCTGTGTTCTGTTCCAACTACGGATTTTCATTCATTTCTATCTCCTCTAGCCGTCTTGTCCCGCTCGAACTTTTACGCATTTTATGTTACTACTTATGGGTTCCTAACAAGTAAAAGAAAGGCAATTATGAAACTTAAACTGACACTCAGCGCTCTATCTATGGCAGTGTTGGCGGGCTGTGTTAGCACTAGCAATAGCCCCCAAGACATCGATACTGCATACAATAGTATTAATGATGCTCAACTCAGAGCCCATATTAAAACCCTTGCCTCTGACGAGTTTGGCGGACGTGCTCCGTCCACAAAAGGTGAAGAGCTAACGCTTGCCTATTTAACCAAACATTTTAAAGCGCTTGGCTATCAGCCAGGCAATGGCAACAGCTTCTTACAAGAAGTGCCGCTGGTTTCGCTTGAAGCCGATCCTGATATGACGTTAACTATCGGTGGCAAAAACTACGAATATAAAAAAGACATGGTGATGGGCTCGGCCCGTATCAGTGAACTCGAATCAATCAAAGATTCAGAGCTGGTTTTTGTTGGCTATGGCGTAAATGCTCCAGAGTACGACTGGAATGACTACGAAGGCCTAGACGTGAAAGGCAAGACAGTGGTGATGCTAGTAAACGATCCTGGCTTTGCTAATCCTGAGTCGGGTAAATTTACCGGTGAAGCTATGACCTATTATGGTCGTTGGACGTATAAATACGAAGAAGCCTCACGTCAAGGCGCAGCAGGTGCGATCATTATTCATGAAACAGCGCCAGCTTCTTATCCTTGGAGCGTAGTAGAAAATTCTTGGAGTGGCCCACAGTTTGGCTTCCAAAAAGAAAATAACAATATGGACCGCGTTGCGGTTGAAGGTTGGGTAACGGTAGACGTTGCTAAAGAGCTGTTTCAAAAGGCTGGACTTGATTTTGACACAGCAAAGAAAAAGGCAGCAGCAGGCGCATACCACGTTGATATGGGTAACCTAAGCGCGTCAGTTACCGTCAAAAACACCATCAAAAAATCAACTTCGTATAACTTTATCGCCACCCTGCCAGGTAGTAATAAGTCTGACGAGCACATCATCTACTCAGCACACTGGGATCATTTAGGTACCGATCCAAACCGTAAAGGCGACCAGATCTATAACGGTGCGCATGATAATGCTAGCGGTACAGGCGGTATGATTGAGGTAGCTGAAGCCTTTACTAAACTGCCAACTCGCCCTAGCCGTTCAATTACGTTTTTGGCTGTGACGGCTGAAGAGCAAGGTCTATTAGGCTCGAAATTTTATGCTGCAAACCCTGTTATTCCAGCAGAGAAAACCGTTGCTAACATCAATATGGATAGCCTAAATTTATTGGGTAAAGTAAAAGACATCAGCGTGGTTGGTATTGGCAAATCAGAACTCGATGAAATGCTAGAAACCGCAGCAAAAGCGCAAGACCGCGTAGTTTCAGGGGATCCACGCCCTGCTGCTGGTGGTTACTATCGCTCTGATCACTTCGCATTTGCGAACATGGGTGTGCCTGCAATGTACGCCGGCGGTGGAACCGAAGCACGTGATGAAGAGACTGAAACCTACCGTAAACGTATGGGATTAGTATTGCGCGGTTGTTATCATCAGCCGTGTGACCGCTACCGTGAAGAGTGGGATTTAAGCGGCGCGATACAGGATCTACAGCTGTTCTTTAAAGTTGGCTATGATGTCTCTGAGCAAGACGCTTGGCCGAAATGGAAAGCAACCGCAGAGTTTCAAAGAAAATAATGTAAATGATATTGATTTT
>NZ_JAKEVK010000380.1:0-1125 GCF_022398435.1 Pseudoalteromonas sp. Isolate6
GAATATTAAAATGAAGCCATTATCTGTGTATGCCACGCAGTTAATATTTTTATTAGCCCGGTACCTACCTTTTGTTTTCCCTAAGAACATTAGAATGAGTGCTGAGCACATCAGAAATGCAAAACGGTATGAAATTTTCGATGAAAGCCATGATCAGGCGAGCTTTTTAGAAGGTAACTTTAAGTGGAAAGCGATTAGCATCGTAACAAAGTTAACTCAGAATGATGTTTTATTGATACAGGAGTGGATGAAAAGTAATGTCGCGACGGCAGCGTTTAGGGACAAAAAGTTCGGGGGGTTTTGTATGCCAAAAATAGTTAGTGGGTTCAACAACCTTGGAGCTATCAACTACTCAAACAGCTCCTTACACCCTGAGATACCAAACTTAGGAGTTAAATCTAATTACGCTCAATCATGCTTGCTCTCTTTAGTTAAACTCGGACCTAATAGTTATTACCTATCGGCCTATTATAAGCTCCAAGAAGAAGCTACAAAACATATAAGGCAAATAGATACATCTCATATGAGAGGTTATAAAGTTCTACTTTCGTTCAATCCGTTTTTTAAACACTTTGGAGCTTATTCTAGTGTTCATCAAGAAAAAGTAATAGACCGAGAGTTAAATAGACGGGTCGATACAGTATGTAAAGATGTCATAAATACTTATTCGAAAACTCTCAGTTTCATGGGGATATACAAAAGTGAGAAACATAGTGTGCTTGTCGCAGATTTTTTCCGATACGACAAGAGGCCATACTTGGTCGATAGGGAGCTGCCAGAAGATAATGATGAAAAGCAAGGCTATTCATTACTCCCACGTAGAAGGTACAAACACCTAGATCAAAAGATAAGCACTAATTCGACAGAGAACTTTATTGTCCATGAATTAACAGAAAACAACTGTCTTGATGCCATATATATTTTGAGCGAAGACCCAGACTTATCTGATGAATACTCTAAATGTGAACATTCTTCTTTGGAAATCACAAGCTCGTATGTTTTTACATCTATTTTGCTTGAAAGATCCAAAGAGTTTTACAAAAACCATGAAGAAATAAATATATCTTTAGCTAACGACTCAAAAAAAACAGATTTGAAATTTGGCTTGAATTTCAAACAATCAAG
>NZ_JAKEVK010000381.1:0-1117 GCF_022398435.1 Pseudoalteromonas sp. Isolate6
ATTTATATTTTACTACTTCTTATACTCAACGTGATGAAGTTCTCAAAGTTGGTAGCGTCTAAAATATCGAGCGTGAACCTATGGCTATTCACCCAACGAGATAATATCCAATCAATGTTAGGATCTTTCAAATCACGCAGTGCAAGAATAAAGTCACCTGTTGATGCTCCGCTTTTAACATGTGCTGCATAAAAAGTACGTAGTAAATGATTAAACCTTTCCTCTCCTAGCTCATGATGCAAAAGCGCAAAAAATAGCGCCCCTACCGAATAGGCATTAAGCCCTGCTTTTCCATACTCTTCAAACGCAGTCGTTAAATATTTAGGCTGTTTAACGAACTGATTTTTTGCTCGTTTTAGTACATTTGTCATATGCGAGCTTAAAGACACCCTTTTATTCAGCCGTGAATCCGTTAAATACTCTAAAAAGGTAGCCTTACCTTCATTCCAGCGTGGTGAGTAACTTTCATTCGAACGTGGGTCCCATAGATGACTCAGTTCGTGATACAAACGAGTTAACTCCACAAACCCCTCGCTGTCTTGAATAATTGCGGTAACATCAGCTTGAGCACCAAACCCCTTTGGGATCTCTATAAAGCTAAACTCACCAGTGCTTTGACGTTGACCAAACCAACTTTCATACAATGTTATGGTTTGTTTTGCCTTTTCCATATAGTCAGTTGCATATTTATTTCCCGGTAATGTAAATAGCTTAAAGCCATGCCCTTTTGTCACGGTATATGGTGCGACCATGAAGTCCATTCTCCATGAGGGTTTCTGGTTTTTGTACGAATAAACCTTTCTTCCTTGATCGGTCTCTGTTACGCCTAGTAAAATTCCACCATTTGCTACCACTAAGCCACTATCGACTTCGATGTTAGCGGTGTAGTTATAAAGCTTCTGCCAAAAGCGTGATGCGCGATTGACCCTATCATCAGGCACTGTGATGAGCGGATAAGCATATGCGTCCATACGAATAATAGAAAACAAAGGGGTGATGTCATCTTTAATATAAGCCATCCCAGTTTCTACATACCCCTTTATATGGCCAGAATAATTAACAGTAAAAGTTGTTTGTTGATCGGGTTGGAGCGCCTCAGATAACGATAATTTAATAT
>NZ_JAKEVK010000382.1:0-1098 GCF_022398435.1 Pseudoalteromonas sp. Isolate6
CAATTATACTATATAACTGAACTATAAGCTTTATTTTGTTACTAAAGTGATACATCACTAGAATGCCAAATTATTGCCTTGACCTTGCCTTTAGTAGAACAATTGGCTGACCTTGCGAAGTCTAAAATAAGCAGTAAAAGGCGAACTTTACCTTGGTCAAAAAATACTTCTACTCGTTTTTGAGCCAGAACTTTCATTGCAAGTTATCGGTGAGTAAACCACCTCCGACCACGCTGCTCATTGCTGATGTGGTGGTAGGAGCGAGTTTACCTCGCGATCTTTAATAAGGCCCTAGCTCGCTACGAAGTAAGATGTTCTACTTTCACATGGGAAGCCCAACAGCTCGGCGGGTAAACCACCTCCGACCACGCTGCTCAGTGCTGATGTGGTGGTAGGTGCACATTTACTTAGGTTTAGAAAAGCTCGTGATGTTACGAAGTGATGCTTTTATTCTTTTTTGCCAAGCCCAACAGCTCGGTGGGTAAACCACCTCCGACCACGCCGCTCAGTGCTGATGCTGTGGTGGGAGCGAGTTTACCTCGCGATGTGTTGATTTTGCGAGGTTTTCTAAAATCCCAAACAGCAAAAAACCCGTCACATCTCTGCAACGGGTTTGACGTACATGGAGGTACTAATGTCGATTAGAATCATGGATGAATGCTGTTAATCGACCTTTAATAAGGCCCTAGCTCGCTACGAACTAGGATGTTTTACTCTCTTTGTTTGGGGAGCCCAACAGCTCGGTGGGTAAACCACCTCCGACCACGCTGGTCAGTGCTGATGCTGTGGTAGGAGCGAGTTTACCTCGCGAGGTTTTATACCTCAAATCTCTATGCCCCAAACAGCAAAAAACCCGTCGCATTGCTGCAACGGGTTTCTTTTATAAGGCCCTGACGATGTTCTACTTTCACATGGGAAGCCCACACTATCATCGACGCTGTTTTGTTTCACTTCTGAGTTCGGCATGGGGTCAGGTGGTTCCAAAACGCTATGGTCATCAGGAAATCTGGGTGCAAATGTCTAATGACATCGTGCCTCGCACGAGCATTCCATTTGCGCAAGGTGAACCGATTTCGCGATACCGCTGAGGTTGGTCAC
>NZ_JAKEVK010000383.1:0-1039 GCF_022398435.1 Pseudoalteromonas sp. Isolate6
GTGCTTCAGTCATTTCACATTGTTCCAGTTAATGGAATTCAACTCGTCTCTGTTGGGGCTTATCTCCTCGCAATATTAATTTTTGCCAATCAACCACGCGCACGAATGCTCGTCATTTATTTGTTATTTCAATGTGTGCTGATGGCAACCAACTTCGCTGAAGAAACGTTAGGGGTTAGAAGTTATTTACTTATCACGCCTGTATTTACCCTAGCTACTGGGCCTTTAGTCTATTTTCTGTTTAAAAATTTACTGCACGCCAATCAACATAAGCAAGAGCGAAGGTTAGTCCATTTCTTACCTGTTTTGCTGGCGCTTCCATTTACTGAATACACCCCGCTTGTGATTGCGTTTGGTACAGTTAGTCAGTTGATTTATTTTGCTTTTACGGTACAACTTGTTGGTAGTTACCAGCGAGCATCCGCGGAGATCAGAGCGGACGTCAGTACGCGCGATTTACAATGGATCAGAACAACGGTTGTCTTGTTTATGATCTTTGCTCTGGTGGATTTGGTCAGGCTTAATATGCAAACATACAACGGTATCAGCACTAAAGCACTCTGGTATTTTATTGACTTAGTGTGGTTACTTGCAATTAATCTTTACCTAGTTGTCAAAGTACACAATCAACCACACCTCGAAGATTCGATAACGCAAGCTCAAGAAGTAACGCTCAATAAGGTGAATAAACAGTTAGAGGATCCAACCGAGATATTCAATGCAATTCATAACACGATTATGCAGCACTATTTATATCGCCAGCCACGATTGACTATTCACGATGTTGCTGAGGTAGTTGGACTTGGGGTAAAGGATATTTCTTGGGCCATCAATACTTGTGGTGGTTACAACTTTAATGAGTATATCAATAGCCTGCGGGTCGATGAGGTAAAACAGCAACTGCAGTGCGAAAAGCAAATAACGCCCAACTTGTTAGCGCTCGCAATGAATGCTGGGTTTAACTCAAAATCCTCGTTTAACAGTGTTTTTAAAAGGCAAACGGGTTACACTCCGAGTCAATTTTCAAAATTAATATAAG
>NZ_JAKEVK010000384.1:0-1033 GCF_022398435.1 Pseudoalteromonas sp. Isolate6
TACCACTTTGATGTGGCACATATCATCCAACACATTTTGATGACGTGGGATCTCGATATTGTGATCATCTAGTTCACCTTTTAACTTGGGCATCCACTCGGCATACCAGTTATCGTTAAGGTGTACACATTCAACCAATTCAATACCAAACTCTAAGGCTGCTGCTTCGGCAAGATAGCCACCGTTGCCCGTGGCATCAAAAGCAGCACCGCGTAGTCGTGGTAGTTGGCGCAATATAAAAAACACCACTTGGCGCTGCACTTCGTAAGGGGCGTTTTTAATTTCAATTACAAAAGGTACGCGCTTGTGTAAGTCAGCACGTATGCGAAGTGGTACTAATGATGTTAAATCTCCCGAGCGTGCAAAATCCTCACCGAAGGCATGTTGTTCTTCAGGGGTGAGCTTATCCAGTAGTGGCTGGATCACGTCTTTACAAAACTGTTCTGTTTCTTTGTAGCGCTGTTCAGTCGTCCATGTCATCCACTCATCTGTACAAGTCAAACGATGAATTGGGATCGATTTGTCCCTTACCATTGCCTCTTCAATCACAATGCGCTTGAGGTAGTTACCACCACTACGCTTAGGTACACAAAAATATTCTTCGTCAGCACTCTCTTTATTGGGCGACTCATCAATCCTAGCCTGTCGCCACTCAGCTTCGGCTTCAGGCGACCACTCCCAACCCTTAACGAAGCATATACGTTTGTATAGGCCATCCTTTAATGCATCATCTAAAGTGATTCGATGAACTGAATAGGGTTTTTTACCTTCCCGGGCATCTTTGATGTACTCATTAAAGAGGTTATCTACACCGTTATGAGTAGAGATGATCCGCACGCGGCTGCCCCACATACGCAAAGCCATTGCAGCCTGAAGCAGTGCATCTAAAGATTCATGGAACGCGGCTTCATCTATAACCACATCACCTTGTAGCCCACGCAGGTTTGAGGGGCGGCTTGATAACGCTTGAATTTTAAATCCGCTGTTAGGAAAGCGGATCATGTACGTTAGGATCTCTTCTTTCTTTTCGCTG
>NZ_JAKEVK010000385.1:0-1031 GCF_022398435.1 Pseudoalteromonas sp. Isolate6
GACTAAGACTTACTTTTCTTTGATGCCTAAAGAAGAGGCTAGGCTATACTTCACTCGAAAAACATACTTCTCGGCGGGTAAACCGCCTCCCACAAAACTATTTAGACTGTGAGCTGCTACGCTGATAGTTTTTGTTTTGTAACCCTTGCAAACGGCTTAATCGTAAAAATCGTAGACGATCTCACAAGCAACTTATTCCCCCCTCCATCACACCCGAGAGGCATAGGCCGATATGCAATGTGCCGACAGGATGTCGGCCAAGTCTTGTCTGGCACAGGGACGTGCCTTACAAGACGGTTGCGATACCAATTGTATTAGGTAAATGAGCAATTTGAAGCGGAGAAATAGCTTTAGTAGCTAGGCAAAAATTTTGCTATTTAGTTGTTCTAAATGAGAAATTTTTAACGACGCTAATATGGTATTTCACCCTTCAAATTGATTGGAGACTTAGTGCAATTGGTATTATATATCGGCTTAGGATTTGAGGATTGAGTGTGATGTCGGGGCGACGTTTTCTTGGTTCGCTCTTTTTCGTCGTTTAAAAAGAATGAACGAGGAGCGCATGGATGCGCTTTGATATTAAACATGGAGGTTTATGTTACTAACGGCTGATAACTCGAAATGTATTGTAAAGTCAGCCCGTCCTCCTGACCGATTTCGACGCCCATCCATGGGCTACAACTACCTTTTCTTTGCTTGCCCAAAGAAAAGGTAGCAAAAGAAAAGGCACTCCCAACACCACACTGACTCCTCAAGTAAATTACCAATATGAACGTCACCGCTGTGTAAGGGCCATCCTTGGCCCTGTCACCGCTTTTCACGCATCCATGCGTTGAAATGACTCATTGGCAATTTACTTTCGGGTGTGATGAGGGAGACACAAGGCGCTGATAAATTCTTGTGGTGCTTGCAAACTACTTAGCTACTTTTAAGAGAAAAACTAGAACTCGCAGTCAATACTAATCCCTTTACCGCAACCGAAAAACATACTTCTCGGCGGGTGAACCGCCTCCCACAAAACTATTTACACT
>NZ_JAKEVK010000386.1:0-1029 GCF_022398435.1 Pseudoalteromonas sp. Isolate6
GTATAGTTGAGTAATACTGTGGCAGTTATTAGTGTATTGGTTGTAACTAACAGGTTTATTGGAAACAAGATTAGTAGGACGAGCAATACATAAGGTACTTTTCTTACTTGGTAAGCTACCAGTATAACAAGAAAAATAAAAGCAATCTGTGCGATGCGTTTTTCGTTGTAAACCCCACCCAAGTAAACATCAAATTGAAAAAACAGACAAAAAACAAAAAATATTGCTGTAACAAAAGGTATGTGAGAAATTCGAAGTTTTTTCATTTTAATAAACAATGAACTTCAATGATGAAGTTCATTGTTCGAAGTATTAATTAACTGCCATTTCTACAGTTTTGAGGCACATAACGATTTAGAGCTGAAGAACTAATCTCACACTTCCAAGTCAAAGAACCGTTATTATTTGTTGGTGTTAACTTTAATGTACCGGTATCCAGATCTGAGACATTAGTTCCTTTAATTGCAGCAGTAATTACACCACTTCCAGTAACTTCTAAAGACTCAACATAAGCGGAAGTGATTTTTGTTTTGTCATCCAAGCCAACAGCCTTGTTAGAGCTGCATGAGCTAATATTACCAGTTGTAAGAACACATTCACTAACCGCAGTTTTTGCACTGCCGGCGAATGTGATAACCTCACTCATTTTAGCGCGAGTTGTATAATCTTGATAAGCAGGCAAAGCTACTGCAGCTAGAATACCGATGATTGCTACTACAATCATTAGTTCGATTAGGGTAAAACCACCCTGTTGTTTTTGAGTCATGATGTGTCTCCTAAATTTTAAGTGACTTAACCATAATAGGTTTAAGTTAAGCGTTTATTAAAACCTTTGCAATAAATACCAATCCATCGAATCAACAAACTGGTGTGCTCAAATTGACTTAACGGCGCCCAAGAAGGTGAAGCAAGTTTATCATTCAAACATCTTGAAAACTAAACCCGTTAAGTTTGTGACCGTTCCCTAATCAACTAGAAGTGTAGCACCGATTTAGCTTCAGCGATCACAATTAACATTTACTTTAATAG
>NZ_JAKEVK010000387.1:0-1025 GCF_022398435.1 Pseudoalteromonas sp. Isolate6
CTATACGGCTTTTTATCCAGTAACATTTTTCCAGCAATAATTAACTTGTTTCTTTGCCTGTTTTGCCTTTCACCGTCAACAGGACGACCTTTTTTTATATATTTCATAAGTTAATATCTTATTTTTATTATAAAACTAGTGATACTGTAGATAAATATGATAACTTGTTGAACCGACTTCAGCTGCAATTAATACAAGTAAAAAGCTAACTAATTGCCCAACGCTAATTTTTGAGCAAACATATGCACCTAGTGGTGCGCCGACAACAACTACGGGAATGGCTGCTAAAAGATATCCTTGAATCTGATGATCAATAACATCTAAATACCACGCATTTATAACACTACCTAAAACCGAAGTAAAGGCCATCACTATTACAGACGTGGCTGTTGCTTTTTTCAAATCCGCGTTACAAAAAACAACCAAAAATGCGAATAATATTATATCTGAACCAGACCCCACCAGCCCACTGGCGATACCACCAATAAACGCAATGGCTGTGATATATCGCTTTTCTGGATTGATTGTTAAGCAAGTGCCTTGGTGGTGCATTTTACGTCTTATTCTGTAGATCATTGTGATCGCAAAACATAGAAGTAAAAAACTAAATATCGCCTTTACTATTGCGCCCTCAACTACCGGGGTAATTAAGATTAAACTAACCGCAACACCGACCGCCGACATAGGCAATGCGACTAAGACCTCTCGACCATAGAACGGGATCCCTCGGCATACAATAGTTAGCGCCGCCGCGGTCATCCCAAAACTCTGAATAGCCAATGAAAACACCTTAGCGGTATGAGGCTCAATGTTGAGTACTTTGGTCATGATGGGAAATGCGACAGCCCCACCACCAAGCGCAGTTCCACCAGCAACGAAAGAGCCAAATACCATAGTTAATGCAATCTGAAACTCATTCACAATTTGAAATAGTGCAGAGTTAAAGCCTTGTATCCAAATTAAAGACAAATAGACTAAGAGAGTAAAATACAAGGGCAAGAAACTTGCCCTATATAGCTTAGTTA
>NZ_JAKEVK010000388.1:0-1023 GCF_022398435.1 Pseudoalteromonas sp. Isolate6
TCCCTTTAGTATCTTGAGCTAAAACCGTCCCCCATACATGTTTTCCATAATAAGCATTAACGAAGTCACTCTTTCCATCTTCCGGCTGTATTCCATGGCTACTATCAAAAATTAGCTCGCCGTTAGACATCAAAATATATTTATCTGATAGGTATATATTTCCACTGATTGGAGTCGGCTTGATAAAGTCAAATGAAGTCGTTTCACTAACAATGTTATCAATACTAGTCACCTTTGCTTTTATAGTGATTGGCTTATCAAAGTTATTTAAGTCTGGTGTAAACGACGCTCCAGTTGCAACTAACTGCTCGCCTATAAACCATTGCATTGATATTGTTTCTGACAGGCAATTATCACAGGTAAAATCCGCTAGGGTTGTCGTGTTTGGAGTATGCTTCCCTATAAGTTCTAGCGATTCGACTTTGGTTTTGCGTGAAATAATCTCAGCCTGATAGGAAATTTCATCACTCATCACCTGATCAATACTTGGTACTTGAACCGTGATCACAACCGTCTTATCCAAATGCTCAAAATCAGGAGTTAATGAACTAGATTGACTCACAACAACATTATCAACTTCCCAGCGATAAATGGCTTTATCTTTCAAACAATCAACACACTCAATTATTGCGCTGGTACTTTGGCCCCTTATCAGTTCAGAGTTTAAGCTGATTTTTTCTATTTTAGTTTTACGTGAAATAACCTCAGCCTGAAAGGAGACTTCATCACTCATCACCTGATCAATACTTGGTACTTGAACCGTGATCACAACCATCTTATCCAAATGCTCAAAATCAGGAGTAAATGAACTAGATTGACTCACTAAAACATTATCAATTTCCCAGCGATAAATGGCTTTATCTTTCAAACAATCAACACACTCTATTATTGCGCTGGTACTTTGGCCTCTGACCAGTTTAGAGTTTAAGCTAATTTTTTCTATTTTAGTTGTAAGTTTAGGTTCATCCGAAGACGAGCTACCTCCACAAGCTACTAAAAGGAATGTGGTGATTAATATAATAT
>NZ_JAKEVK010000389.1:0-1006 GCF_022398435.1 Pseudoalteromonas sp. Isolate6
ATATTAAATCGGTCCGATTATGATGCTTTGAACGGTCATCTAGCAGAATTCAGGGATTTTGCGAACAAATATACGGATAGAGTCTGCGTATTAATTCAATTCAGTTAAGATAGTCACTGACTTTTCTATATTAGCTTTTGGTTCATTCCTTGAACTTTGCAATCAGAAAAGCAAATTTAAAGCGGGGTTAAAGGCGGTTACATGCCTTGTTTTTTTACTTTAATGCTGGAGTTTATGCAGTCTTAAGGCTGCCTACTGATGAAACGTTCAGCACGCGCAAAGAGCTTGTCACACTTATCTTTCTGCTCGCTATATTCGACTGAATCTTCCGCAAGAGTATCAAGCACTTCTTTTGCTTGACGATATTCACCTACCACTTATTCAAGTTTACCTTCAAAATCCTCTTTCCGTGTTTTTTTACCACTTTGTCTTCTTGGTCTAGCCATAACTCACTTCTCTTTAAATCAAAGTCTCAATAATTTTCTTCGCTCTCGTTCAGACAGAGTATCTTCGATTTTTCTTCTTACAACGTGAATATTATTTGACTTACTTTTATCAAGAGCCACATCTTCGCCATTCTTTTTTTCAACTGTTTTTTCAATTTAAAACCCTACCTCTCAAAACAAAATAATATGAACGAGAAACGCATAAAACTCCCTATTGATGTGAGTTAAAGCGCACAGCAATTAAATGGAGTTTTATGAAATTATGGTGTTAATATTGAAATGGACTTTTACTTTGAGAGATGGATATTGACTGGAAGCCCTCTCCAGTCAATTCGCTACTTATACCAAAGTAACGTTAGCAGCATTTGGACCTTTAGCCCCTTGCTCAACATCAAAAGCTACTTTTTGACCTTCATTCAGTGTTTTAAAACCTTCGCTTACAATTGATTTAAAGTGAACAAAAACATCTGGACTACCATTTTCAGGTGTAATAAAGCCAAAACCTTTTAACTCATTAAACCATTTTGCTGAACCTAAAATCTTGTTAGACATATATACCT
>NZ_JAKEVK010000039.1:0-31326 GCF_022398435.1 Pseudoalteromonas sp. Isolate6
ACTGTATATAGATACAGTTATCATAGTGAATTTTGACGAAAAACGCCATAGCTGCAAAGAGACTGTCTCCAGTCTCTTTGCAAACCAGCAAACTTACGTTCTTAATAAATTAAGTTGCTTATGCTTTTGTTCGACTATCTGCGTCATAGAACTGGCCGCTTGCTCAACCTCATCTGCGAACTTCGAAAGCTCAGCAGCAGCATCTGAAATGCCCGTCGTATTTGTATTAATTTCTTCGGTCACCATACTTTGCTCTTCCGCCGCCGTAGCAATTTGTGTTACTTCATTAGAAATGCTTGTCAACTCAGCTACTAGCGTGCTCATTAACCTAGCTGATTCTTGGCAATAACTCACTGCATCTTCGCCTAGCTGTACAGAGCTCTCAATGATCCGGCCTGAGTTCGCGACTTCACTCTGTAGGTTATCTATTAGTTTACTAATGTCGTCCGTCGATGCTTGTGTTTTTGACGCCAAAGCTCGAACTTCATCTGCAACAACCGCAAAACCACGTCCTTGCTCCCCTGCCCTTGCAGCTTCAATTGCCGCGTTTAAGGCCAGTAAGTTAGTTTGTTCTGCTATGGCTCTGATCACCTCCAGTATTTTGGAAATATCATCACTGCGTTCTGATACCTTCACCACTGCTTGTTTTGCATCAATGACTTGATCCGCCATTGATTGCACCGTTTCGGTCGTTTTAATGATGCTTTGTTCACTTTGCTGAACTTGATCAGCGGCTTGATTCGTACTTGCCGCCGCTTTTTCAGACGCCCGAGCCACCTCGGAGGCCGTCGCACTGAGCTCGTTAATTGCGGTTACTACGCTGTCTATCTCTAGATGCTGATTGGCAACTTTGTTTTTGATGTTAATTGCGGCTTCAGTTGTTCGATGTGACTGCTCGTAGGAAGATTCAGCAAGGCCTTTGAGGTCATCAATCATCTTGCGCAGTTTATCAGTAAAGCGATTAAAACCATGTGCCAAGGCAATTAACTCTGCATGATGACTCACTTCTAGCTCATGCGTTAAATCACCTTCGCTAGACGCTAAGTTCTCGACTCGTTCCTGAATATGCGTAAGCGGGCCAATAATTGTGTTCACTAATACTACCGCAATGGCAATGCCTATAACCGCAATAACAACTCCAATGGTAAGCATCCAACGACCAACAGAATCTGTCGACTCCTCAAGCTGACTTTGCAGGGTGGTTGCAGAGCTAAGTGCAATTGCCTTAGGAAGCTCAATTACAAGAGACCAAGTGGTGTTTGGTAACGCAATTTTAATCGGTACAGCTACGACTAAATCCTCACCAAACTCTTTAATCCCAGAGCCTGTGTGCAGTGATTTTAACACCTCAGCCCTATCAGACTTTGTCGACTCAGCAAGTGGACGTGCTAGGTTCTTGTAGTGGCTGGAACCCACAACAAGACCAAGCTCACTTAATAAGGTTACTTTAGCGGCTCCTGAGTAAAGTGAGTTTGAGAGCTCGTCAACCATGGTCTGGAAAATAGGCAAATTTACATCCACGCCCACCAAACCTCTAAATTGACGATTGACCACGACTGGAGTGGTCAATGAAGTCATCAACATTTGGTTGCCCGGAGAAATTTCATATAAATAGGGTTCCATGATACAAGGTGCAACTTTATCTTTTGCGCACAAATACCACTCGGCTTCTCGTAGGCCAAATTCATTGATTACATCGGCATACTTTTCTTCTGCCGACTCAACTTTTTGTTGCATCGGACCATCGGCTTCTTGAGTAAAGTAGAGCTCTAAGGTACCGGCGCCCGGCACGGAGTGACTCGAACCATCTTGATTGCTGGCATCATTGCCATCGTAACCATTCGGTTCAAACTGTGCATACATAGAAGATACAAAGCGATTTTGCTTTAGCGCACCATAAACAATCTCTTGCACTTGTTCACGGCTCAGAGGATCCTGCTTGGTGGTATGAGATAGCACACCAGCCAAAGTGTAAGGAACACGATAGGCTTCATTAATAAAGCCAGCCACGCGTTGCCCATATTGATTACCTTTAGCAATAAGGCCTTGGGATATTTCATCATAAATCGCTTGTTGGACCCCTTCACTTTGCTTGGTATTTTCTGCTGCAAGGTGAAACCACATTGTTGTCACTAATATAACAACCAAACTCGTTACTAATGCTGTTACAAAGAGTAAGAGTTTGTTTTTAATCGAAGCTTGTTTCATAACATTCCCAGTATTTAGACTTAGTATGCAAACAAATTGCACTACACGTTCATCATCAACTTGATAAAACGAGTGACCCCTATTTTTATCGGCAACTATGAAGCCTTTTTTAACTGTAGCAAAAAAATTAATAACGTACTGAAATTTATGGTGCTTAGGAGGAAAATTTTGAGAAATAAATTATAAAGCGATAGATAAAGAAAATAGCGCCGAAGCACTATTTTTTTATCTTATCTTTGCCAGTCGTCTTTTCATTACTTGGCAAACGGTGATGTATTGCTGACTTAATCAGCATATACCCAGAAATGGGGGCAGTGAGCAGCAAAAATATCGAAATCAATATTTCCTTCACACTTACGCCGTCAGTTGTGGTACTGAAATACACCATTGCCGAGGTCAATAAGCAGGCCATTCCAAGCGTTGTCGCTTTTGTAGGACCGTGGAGGCGCATAAAAAAGTCAGGCATTTTCACAAGGCCAATAGAGCCTATCAATACAAACGCACCACCTAACAGTAATAAAATCGAAATTATCCATTCTGACATATCGCTCTCCTACTCTATGATGTCGCCGCGTAGCAAATACTTACATACCGCAACCGTACTTACAAAGCCAAGCATCGCTATTAATAATGCAGCTTCAAAGTACAATGCTGTCCCCATACTCATTCCGTATAGAATAATAAGGGCAATGGTATTTATGTACATGGTATCCAGCGCTAAAATTCTATCTGGAATTGAAGGCCCGACAACTAAACGCCACAGGTTTAACAAAAGTGATACACCTATCATCGCAAAGACAATAAGAATTACAGTTTCTAGCATTCAAAAATCTCCTTCAATGGCGCTTCATAACGAGATTTAATAGTCTCAATCAATGCTTTCTCATCCGTAAGATCTAACACATGGATCAGTAAGTATTTACGTTCTGGTTTTTCGCCACTTTTTACCGACTCGGGCCAAGGGTATACCTCGGCACTTACGGTACCAGGAGTTAACGATACCGTGCTGGCTAAAATAGTAATTGGCATAGCTTGATCTATATCGAGCGGCACCAACACAAAACCGGGGCGTAATTTTTTCGTAGGTCCTAAGATCTTTATCGCCACCTCAACGTTGGCGGTAATAATATCGTAAAGCACCAACAACAAATGAGTAAGCGCACGCCATGGCTTAATGATCAGTGGTTGCTTAGTCCTAAACCGATAGGTAATAAGCGGGATCACAATAGCTAGAATGGTCGCGAGAATAAGATGCCCAGCTGACACGCTATTATTCAGCAACAACCACACAGTAAATAATAATAAGCTGCGAAATGGCGTTGGTAGCCATTTAAACTTTGCTTCTAAACGCATCTATTTCGCTCCTTTTAACACTGCATTAGTCATGCTAGAAAAGTCGTGCAAAGAGTCGGCTGCCGACAATGCGTAATCAGTCAATGGGCCGGCGAAAATCACCATTAACGGCGCACAAATTATCAAGGTCAGGATTGCGATAATTTGGGCTGGATGCGCTTTTTCTGCCGATTGTGTATCGACCTTACCGGTATGATGCCAAAACACGGTACTTCCGGCTTTTGAAACGCTAACCAGTACCGCTAAGCTTACCAACAAATATACCGCCCAAAACCAGTATGTATGACTCGACTCAATAGTCGACTTTAAGATCCATACCTTGCCAATAAAACCAGATAACGGTGGCATACCAATCACAGTAATTGCGGCAATTGCAAACATGATCCCAAGTAACATAGGTTGAACCACTGGACGACCCGCAGTGATCCTGTCAGCAACTTTGCCCCTTTGTTTCCCCACTAAATCAGCGAGTAAGAACAATGCAGCTGACACTAATGTCGAGTGCACCAAATAGTAAATGGCTGCAGCACTGCTATTTACCGTTTGGACGGCGACTAATGCCACTAAGGTACCAACCGACACCACCACTAAATTTGCAGACAGCTTGCGCAAATCTTGACTAGCAAGCACACCAATTCCACCCATGACGATAGTCGCCAGTGCAAGCCACCATAGCCACTCTTGTGCCATATGACTTAATTCACCAGCTTGGTCGCCAAAAATCAGCGTATAAACGCGCATCATCGAATACACACCCACTTTAGTCATGATTGCAAATAAAGCAGCAACAACAGGTAACGCGGTTGCATAGGTGTTTGGTAGCCAAAGGTGAAGCGGTAGCAAGGCACCTTTTAGTGCAAATACAACCAATAATAACAAGCCACCAATCTTAGCAAGATAAACATCGTCTCCTTGTAAGAACGTGATCTTATACGCCATATCCGCCATGTTTAGAGTACCAAGCACACCGTACAAGATACCCAATGCAATCAAAAATACCGACGAACCCACTAGGTTTAGGATCACATATTGCAGTGACGCACGGGTATTATGCTTATCACCACCATGCATTAACAGCGCATAAGATGCTATCAACAAAATCTCAAAGAATACAAATAGGTTGAACGCGTCACCAGTTAAAAAGGCACCGTTTACCCCCATCACCAAAAAGTGCAGTAGCGGATGGAAGAAGCTTCCTCTTTCGTCATCTCCAGCACAGCTATACAGCGAGCACACAAAACACAACAAAGCGGTTAAGCTGACTAACAAAGTAGAAAGTTGATCAGCAACTAGCACAATGCCAAACGGTGCTTGCCAGTTACCAATCGCATAAACTTGAATGCCAGACTGCTGAACATGTAGTAAAAGTGAGGCACAAGCTGCAAACGTAATCAGCGACATAAGTACAGAGACTTTACGCCTAATCGCTAGGTTTTTCCCGCACGGTGGCATCAGCAGGATCACCCCTGCCAACATAGGTAATAAAATAGGCAAAGAAGTCAAATGTTGGATCATGCTTTACCCTTTTTGTCAGGAACAATACCATTTACATGGTCGTTACCCAAATCTGAACGACCGCGGATAGCTAATATCACAACAAATGCCGTCATCGCGAATCCGATAACAATAGCCGTCAATACCAAAGCTTGCGGCAGTGGATCTGCATACTCACTGCTATAACCGAGCACGGCAGCTTTGTTTAAGGTCAATCTACCCGATGCGAACAAAAACAAGTTAACCGCATAAGACAACATAGTTAAACCAAGAACAACAGGGAATGTTCTTGCTCGTAGAATCAAAAATACGCCACAGGCTACTAGTAAGCCTACGCACGATGCATAAAGCAATTCCATTAAATATTCACCTCTTCTTTGGGCGCATTTGCCGTTACTTTACCTAGGCTCGCCAAAATCATCAGCGTTGCACCTACCACGGTGATATAAACACCAAGGTCGAATGCAATGGCACTTGCCAACTCAGTTTTACCTACCAATGGGATATCAAAATAATCAAACCATGAGGTTAAGAATGGTTTGCCGAAGAACCAACTACCTACACCAGTTGCCAGAGAAATAGCGATACCCGTTGCGATAATCTTGCGGTAATTGACATCAAAGCGCTCTGCAATCCAATTCGAACCATGAGCAATGTATTGTAAAATAAAGGCTATTGCCGTGATTAGACCTGCGATAAATCCACCACCTGGAAGATTGTGGCCACGCAAGAAAATATAAACCGAAACCAACAACGCCAAAGGCAATAAGCTTTGCGAAATACTTGCTAGCAGTAGTGGATATCTCTCTTTCGCCCAAGGTCTTCCTTCACTATCACTACCAGGCATAAATAGTGGTAAGTTAATGAGCAACTTATAAATTCCAAGCGCCGCAATACCCAAAACGGTAATTTCACCTAGCGTATCAAAACCACGGAAATCTACTAAGATAACGTTAACAACATTCGTCCCGCCACCGCCAACCTTGGCATTTGCAATAAAGAACTCAGAAATACTGTCTAGTGGTCTTGTGATTAAGGCGTAACTAATACTTCCGATGATCACACCAATTGCTGAAGCAATACCAATATCACGTAGTACGCGAATAGAACTTGATTCCTTCGGCGTTCTTTGCGGTAAGAAGAATAACGCAAGCATTAACAGGATAATGGTTACAACTTCTACCGTTAACTGAGTAAGCGCCAGATCCGGTGCTGAAAAGCGTGTGAAAGCAACCGACACCATGAGACCAACAACCGAAATCATCAGCAGTGCAACCATACGAGTACGATGCCAAATAACCGTACCAATTGCCCCAATCATTAATAAGCCAGCCCCGATACCGTTATGCACATCAATTGGCGTCGGCTCTAAATTACCCACTAACTGTGACATTTCAAACAGTGGCCAACCAGCACTCACCAACACAACAATAAACATCAGCATTAGATAACGCTGTAACGAACCATTTTCTATTGCGTTTACACGCGCGCGACTCCAAGACACTATGTTGTACATAGTGCGTTCAAAGGTTTTCTTTGCGTTCATTGGCGGTAATGAAGCTTGGAATTGGAATAGATATTTGCGCTGAGTATAAATTAATAAACCACCACATACCGCAAGGCCACTCATAAGCAGTGGTAAGTTAAAGCCATGCCAAATAGCAACCTCAAAGGTTGGCGCAGCCTCCCCTAATACCGCACTTGATGCTGTTTTTAACATGCCATCAACGATAAAGTTAGGGAACATGCCCACTATCAAACATAAAGCGACCAAGATTTCGATTGGAAAACGCATATAGCGTGGTGCTTCGTGTGGCTCCTTAGGCAAGTCAATTGGATCTCCGTTGAAGAATACGTCATGAATAAATCGCGCCGAATACGCTACAGAGAATGCACCGGCGATTGTCGCCAAAATTGGAATTAGCCATGACATAGAGCCCAGAAGTTGCTGGTGTAGCGTCTCGGCAAAGAACATTTCTTTAGACAAGAAACCATTAAGTAGCGGCACCCCTGCCATCGCAGAAGCGGCAACCATCGCAAGCGTTGCGGTATAGGGCATAAAACGCCACATACCGTTGAGCTTACGCATATCACGAGTGCCCGTTTCATGGTCGATGATCCCCGTCGCCATAAATAAAGAGGCCTTAAACGTTGCGTGGTTAATAATATGGAAAACCGCCGCAACAGTCGCAAGTTCAGTGTCCAGACCAAGTAATAAAGTAATCAGGCCTAAATGACTGATCGTTGAAAACGCCAGAAGGCCTTTTAGATCATGTTTAAATAGCGCAATATAGGCACCAACGAGCAGCGTTGCTAAGCCAGTTAAACCTACGAGGATAAACCACAGCTCTGTACCCGCTAGCGCAGGATAAAAGCGTGCCAGTAAGAATATCCCAGCTTTCACCATAGTCGCAGAATGCAAGTACGCACTTACAGGCGTTGGTGCAGCCATCGCGTGCGGTAACCAGAAATGGAATGGGAATTGCGCAGACTTAGTAAATGCGCCCAGTAGCACAAGGATTAACGCCACTTCATACAATGCATGAGATTGAATAAGCTCACGACTCGATAAAATCACATCGAGGTTATAACTGCCAACAATATCTCCTATCAACATCAAGCCAGCGAGCAGCGCTAAGCCGCCACCGCCTGTGATAGCAAGTGCCATTTTCGCCCCTTTGCGGGCTTCTGACTTATGCCACCAATAGCTAATAAGCAAAAATGAACTAATACTGGTAAGCTCCCAGAATAGCCACAGCTGTAATACGTTATTAGACATAACGATACCAAGCATAGCGGTCATAAAGAGCATTAAGTAGGCATAAAGTTTAGGCATGGAATCATTGGGACTAAGGTAGTATCTGGCATAGAAGATAACCAACATACCAATGCCCAAGATCATGAAAACGAACAGCAACGCAAGACCATCCAGTCTAAACGCGATGTTAATATCTAGAAGCGGAACCCATTCAAATGTGTACCGAATAGTCTCTCCTGCAAAAACGGCAGGGGCGAGATCAACAGCAAGTAAAATTGCCACTGCTGGCGCTACTAAGGTTATAGCAGTCGACTGATTACGGGAAAGCTTTCCCGTAAATGCAGAGATAAAACTGCCAATTAAGGATAGCAAGGGTATCCAAAATAAAGTCATAGATGAAACCTTTTATTTGCGTCGTTATGGCTCGTTTAGATTAATGCGACAATCCCCCTTCCAGTTGGAGCGATCGGTACACATTAACCACACGTACATGAACCCTGTTATACTTGATTAGTGTTTGAGTTGTCTAGAGTTTCACTTTCTAGCTGATGCTATTTTAGCCAACCTTAACAAACTATTCAGAATAAGTTCAAAACTATTCAGCCGAATTAACCGCTATTTTATCTTCTAAACGTCTTGAATTCAGTACAGTTAACCACCTTTTACGGTAATTTTCATCTAACTTAATTGATTGATATTCCAGCAAAGAGTGACTGTTTGAGGGTTTATATGAGGGAAGTTTACCTAACTCACAGGTACGACTCGGCGCCCAATTGTTCGGCGCTTGGTCACCAACGTAAAGATTTGGTGCCTTTTGCCCTGAAGTCGCGCAAAGCCACTTTGCTTTTTTAGCTGGTATTGGGTACTCATCTTCAAAGCCACTAAAATGCATAAGCTCATGTATCAGCGTATTGTAAGTGCTGGAGGCGCTCAAAGTCATGTGCCTGCCACTGACATTAGCAAGCCCTTCTGCTGCCATGAATACGAGGTGATCATATTTCGACAAGCTCTGCTCGTGTTGTAAGTCGCATACAGCAAAACCTCTTTGCGTCTTACAACTGAGTTTATTCGCCGCATATATCGGCGTAGATAAGCAATATGTGCCTTTGCCCGGTTCTGGCTGTCGCTCATAGGCATTCTTAAGCGCTTGCAAATGCTGCAAACCATCTAAATCACTGGCAATTAGTGCAAGATTAAACTGACAGGATACGCTTGAATGCTGACGCTCTGAGAGAGTATAAAACTGTCCTAAGTAAGGATTATTCAAAAATGTCGTTACAGCCTTTCCTTGCCACACCGCGAGCAGTGAAGTGAGTTCTGAGTTTAACGCGTAACGCTTTGAAAGTGCATAAAGCAAATGATATTGGCCAAGTGATATTAACTGCTCGGACACTTGCTGGCGCTGTTGACGATTTAAACGGGGCCAAGCATCAAGTAAAAGCAGCTTAGTGCTACTTTCCTCTTGAGCACTCAAACTACGCTGTAAGCGTTCAAACTCCCATTTTGGTTGCTGTAAGCCTGCAATGGCTTTTACTAATTGTGCACTTGCTTGTGAGGGTAACACCTCAAGCTCTGGTGCAATGGCAAAATAGCTATTTGGATTAGCGACGACAAGTGCTGATTTTTGCGCGATAGAGAGATGTGCATAATTAGGGCTGCTTGAAATCAGCAGCCCTATAAGCATAAAAATAAACAGGTGTTTAGCTCGCGTCTTGTTCGTCATTCAACTGGGCAAGTAAATCAAGCTCAAGACGCGCGTATTTATGTTCTACAAACTCATATACATTAGTTGCCAGCGCGAGCTTAAAATAGCTAATAGCAGAAGCTAAATCGCCTTGAACCTGATACCGCTTAGCCAGATAAAAATAGGCTTCACAAAGACGCTGCGCGTATTCTTCTTGGGTGCTCACCCCCTCAGAGATCTGTGCTAGAAACTCTTCTTCGGATAGTGTGCCCAAATACAGTGCAACTAGTTGAGAGGACCACTCTTCAGGATCTAAAGCTTGACTATTTGCCGCTAGTGTTTGTTTAGCAAGTACACCGTCTACTTGCTGCTGAGCAATATACAGCCACATGGCGCGGTACGCATCTTTTGGAGCGCGCGCCAAAAAGGCTTCAAAATCTTTTACAGCTAAATCAGCTCGCTCGCCGTAATACAATGCGATGCCACGATTTAAATAGGCATATTCATGTTGCTCGTCAAGCTCTAGAACGGCATCAAACATTTCATATGCCCGGCCATAGTTTTGCTCTAACGTTTGATGAATACCAAGAAAGTTATAAACTTCCGCGAGATCTGGTTTAATTTTTACGGCACGATTGAAATCAATGCGAGCAAGAGTTTGTAAGCCAATGCTATCGTACAACATGCCACGATTGTATAGCAGTTGTGCGCGTTGTTCATTTGCCATATCTGGTTGCAAGAGTAACTCGTTAAATCGAGCAATGGCAATCTCATTACGGAAATTGGCTTGAAGTGGTACTGCAAGCGGAACATTTACAATGTTTTTAGTGGCCTCTGGCTGCGTGCTTTTACATCCTACCAGCCCCATTAGCACTAATGGCACAACTATTTTCGCTAACTTCATTTCCTTCCTCATTCAATGGCATTTGCCCGTTTAGAGTCTTTGCACAGGTATACCAACAATCTGATTATTTACTAAAACTTTGCCTAGTTCTCTATTGACCAGATAAACTCAGTTTTGTTTCATCATTTTGAGTCAAACAGCATTAAAGCATAAAAAAAGGGGCTATTCAGCCCCTTTACACTTCTATTCTATGCAAAGCCTTGCAGAGATTACTCAGCACCCTCTTCTTTAGGCTGCTCAGCTTTTTTCTCTAAAGCTTCTTTGATACTTAAGCGAACACGGCCTTGGCGGTCAACTTCAAGTACTTTAACTTTAACTTCTTGACCAACAGATAGGTGATCTGAAACGTTATTTACACGCTCTTCACTGATTTGTGAGATGTGCACTAGGCCATCTTTACCAGGTAGTACGTTTACAAACGCACCGAAGTCTACGATACGGATAACTTTACCAGTGTAAAGCGTACCAACTTCAAGCTCTGCTGTAAGCGCTTCGATACGTGAAATAGCAGCTTGTGCACTATTACCATTCGTTGCAGCGATCTTGATAGTACCGTCGTCTTCAATTTCAATCGTTGTATCTGTTTCTTCAGTAAGCTGACGAATTGTTGCACCACCTTTACCGATAACTTCAGCAATCTTCTTCGCAGGGATCTTCATCGTGTAGATACGTGGAGCGAACTCAGATAGCTCTTCAGAAGGCGCAGAAATCGCTTGGTCCATCACACTTAGGATGTGTAGACGCGCAGCTTTCGCTTGGCGAAGCGCGATCTGCATGATTTCTTTGGTGATACCTTCAATCTTGATATCCATTTGTAGTGCAGTTACACCGTTTGCTGTACCCGCTACTTTGAAGTCCATATCACCTAAGTGATCTTCGTCACCAAGGATGTCAGAAAGTACGACGAAATCTTCGCCTTCTTTCACTAGACCCATCGCGATACCAGCAACTGACGCTTTAACTGGAACACCAGCGTTCATTAGCGCAAGTGAAGTACCACATACTGATGCCATTGAAGATGAACCGTTTGATTCAGTGATCTCAGATACTACACGTACTGAATATGGGAATTCAGCCAGTGTTGGCATTACTGCCGCAATACCACGCTTAGCTAGGTTACCGTGGCCGATTTCACGACGCTTAGGAGACCCTACAAAACCCGTTTCACCTACACAGAATGGAGGGAAGTTATAGTGAAGCATAAAGTGATGCTTGTGAGTACCAGTTAGGTCGTCTAGCATCTGCGCGTCACGCTCAGTACCAAGGGTTGCTGTTACAAGTGCCTGAGTTTCACCACGAGTAAAGATTGCAGAACCGTGAGTACGTGGCAGTACACCCGTCATCACGTCTAGCGCACGAACCATATCTGGTTCACGACCGTCGATACGTTTTTCGCCAGCAATGATGCGGCTACGTACAATTTTCTTCTCAAGTGAGCTGAATTCTTTACCTACCACTTGCTCATCTAGTGACTCGCCTTCGGCAACTTCAGCGCCTAATTTTTCAATGACTTCTGCTTTTGCTTCAGAAAGTGCTTCTTTACGTGCAACTTTGTCAGTAATACGGTAAGCATCACCTACTTTTTGCTCTGCAATTGCAGCTACTTTTTCAGCTAGGGTTAAATCTTTTTCAGGTGCAGTCCAATCCCATGCTGCTTTACCAGCTTCAGCGCGGAATTCTTCGATTGCTTTGATGATAGCTTGTGATTGCTCATGACCGTATACAACAGCGCCAAGCATTTCTTCTTCAGTTAACACTTCAGCTTCTGATTCAACCATTAGTACTGCGTTTTCAGTACCTGCAACAACCAAGTCAAGCTTACTTGTCTCTAGCTCTTTAAGAGTTGGGTTTAGTACATATTGACCGTCGATGAAACCAACGCGCGCTGCACCTAGAGGGCCATTGAATGGAATACCTGAGATAGCTAGTGCAGCTGAAGTACCAATCAAAGCAACGATATCAGGTTGGATCTCTGGATTTACAGAAACCACTGTCGCGATAACCTGAACTTCGTTTACGAAGCCGTCTGGGAATAGAGGACGAATTGGACGGTCGATAAGACGAGCTGTTAATGTCTCACCGTCTGAAGGACGACCTTCACGCTTCAAGAAACCACCAGGGATACGACCCGCAGCGTACATTTTTTCTTGGTAGTTAACCGTTAGTGGGAAAAAGTCTTGGCCAGGAGCCGCTTCTCTTCTTCCTACAACAGTCACAAGTACCGAAGTATCACCAATGCTTGCAAGTACTGCGCCGTCAGCTTGACGTGCGATAGCACCTGTCTCTAGAGTCACCGTGTGTTGACCTAGTTGAAATTCTTTAATAATTGCTTGCACAATATTTTCCTTACTAAATTGTTTTCAACGCCAACGGGGACCAATCACAGTCTTAAATAAACTCATCATAATTTACTTAAGCACTACAATTGGAAATCCAATTGACGCTCGTTTAAAAGTATTTTTAAACGGCTGTAAGTATACTGATAGAACAGCCACAAAAAAAGGGGCTAATTAGCCCCTTTTTTACTGTTGGATAAATTTCCAACAAGAAATCAAAAATATTAGCGACGTAGGCCAAGCTCTTTGATTAGTGCAGCATAACGGTCAACGCTCTTGCCTTTTAGGTAGTCAAGAAGGTTACGACGTTGGCTAACTTTACGTAGAAGACCACGACGAGAGTGGAAATCTTGCTTGTGGTTAGCGAAGTGACCTTGTAGCTTGTTGATGTCAGCAGTTAGAAGTGCAACTTGTACTTCTGGTGAACCTGTATCACCTTCTGCGCGTGCGAACTTTGCTACGATTTCTGCTTTCTCTTGATTGCTTAGTGACATAATAACTCCAAAATAAGTTTAGTAATGCTTCAGCCGATCACTAATTCAGCCAAAGCGGAAGCTGGCGGATTATACCAGCATAAACTCCCCTTGCATAGGAAGATTTTATTGTGATTCCGGCTGAGCGGAAGATAGCGCGCGTTTTGCTTTCAATAACCCTTGAGGATTACGCTCACCAATCCCAACAAACTTGCCATCAGCAACCACTTTAACAATACCGCCTGGTAAATTTTCGACAGCAACGGTTTGCCCATGACCAAAAGCAACACCTTGCTCAGCGCTAATATCAACAACGCTCAAGTCGACCAAAGCGGTATCCATTGGCAACAATAATTCATCGAGATAAGTCGAAGGCGCAACTTCTTCCGCTTTTGCTTTCTCAAGTAACGCTTCTAGCTCGACTAAGGTAATCATTTTGTCGCTAGGGTAATGACCAACTTCACTACGGTGTAACATAATGACATGCGCACCACAGCCAAGTTTCTCCCCCAAATCATCGACTATCGTACGAATATAAGTGCCTTTAGAGACATGTACTGTCATTTGAATTTGTTGAGTTTGCTCGTCGTATTCATCTAACGTAATACGATAGACATTAATCTTGCGGCATTTTCGCGGTACTTCGATACCTTCTCGGGCATATTTGTATAGCGGTTGGCCCTGATATTTGAGCGCCGAATACATCGAAGGGTACTGATCAGACTCCCCCAAGAAACTGGCAATTTCTCGTTCTAGCTGCTCAAGTGTTACATTTACTGGTCGCGTTTCAACTATTTCACCATCAGAATCTGATGTCGTCGTGCGCTCACCCAGCTGTGCTCTCACCACGTAGGTTTTATCGGTATCAAGCAAAAACTGGGTAAACTTAGTCGCTTCACCAAAGCAAATTGGCAACATACCTGTTGCCAGCGGATCCAAAGCACCAGTGTGGCCCGCTTTTTGAGCGAAATAAATGCCCTTTGCTTGCTGCAGTGCTTTGTTAGAAGAAATACCTTGCGGTTTATTTAATAACAGAATGCCGTCGATCGCACGGCCTTTGGTGCGACGCGCCATTACTCTTCCTCTTGGTCTTTATCTCCAGACTCAGGACCGCGCTTTGCGTTGTCTTCTCTGATCACAGAGTCAACCAAGTTAGAAATACGCATACCTTCCATTAGGGAGTTATCAATAACAAATTTAAGCTCAGGCATGATACGCGCACGAATACGCTTGCCAAGAAGCGAGCGAATATAACCGGTTGCTTCATTCAGAATAGCCGCACTTTGCTTAGTTTTGTCTTCATCATTGGTATTCAACACAGTAATGAATACTTTTGCATAAGAAAGATCACGTGATACCTCAACAGCTGACACTGTTACCATACCCAATCTAGGATCTTTAATTTCGCGCTGTAGGATCACCGCAATTTCTTTTTGAATTTGCTGTGCTACACGATCTGTACGAGAAAATTCTCTCATTTTCACCACTTAAAATTTCAAAATCTATGAGATCACAAATGGGGGCTAGTGCCCCCATCTCAAGTATTTTAACAACTTACAATTAAAGCGTACGCTCAACCTGTACAGTTTCAAATACTTCGATTTGGTCACCGACTTTAACGTCGTTGTAGTTCTTAACGCCGATACCACATTCCATACCGCTACGAACTTCAGCAACGTCATCTTTAAAGCGACGTAGTGATTCAAGCTCACCTTCGTAGATAACCACGTTATCACGAAGTACACGGATTGGCGCGCTACGTTTAACCACACCTTCAGTTACCATACAACCTGCAACAGCGCCGATCTTAGGTGACTTGAACACGTCACGAACTTCAGCAAGACCAATGATCTCTTGCTTAAATTCTGGTGCAAGCATACCTGTCATTGCTTGTTTTACTTCTTCGATTAGGTTGTAGATAACGCTGTAGTAACGTAAGTCTAGGTTCTCAGTATCAATAACTTTACGAGCAGAAGCGTCCGCACGTACGTTAAAGCCAACCATAATAGCGTTAGAAGCCGCTGCAAGGGTTGCATCTGTTTCAGTGATACCACCAACACCAGAACCGACGATCTTCACTTTCACTTCATCTGTAGACAGTTTAGTCAATGAATCAGCGATTGCTTCGATAGAACCTTGAACGTCTGCTTTCAGTACGATGTTCACTTCAGATACGTCGCCTTCAGTCATGTTAGAGAACATGTTCTCAAGCTTCGCTTTCTGCTGACGAGCGAGCTTCACTTCGCGGAACTTACCTTGACGGTATAGTGCCACTTCACGTGCTTTACGCTCATCACGAACTACTGTCGCTTCGTCACCAGCAGCTGGTACGCCAGAAAGACCTAAGATCTCTACAGGAATTGAAGGACCCGCTGATTTGATGTCTTTACCGTTTTCGTCTTTCATCGCGCGAACACGACCATATTCAAGACCGCAAAGTACGATATCACCTTGGTTTAGGGTACCTGATTGAACAAGTACAGAAGCGATAGGACCACGACCTTTGTCAAGACGAGACTCGATTACCACACCAGACGCCATACCTTCTTTAGAAGCTTGTAATTCTAATAGCTCAGATTGCATTAGGATAGCTTCTAGTAGCTCGTCAATACCAAGACCAGTCTTAGCTGAGATATGAACAAACTGCGTTTCACCACCCCAGTCTTCTGGGATTACGTCTAGTTGAGCAAGCTCATTCTTAACGCGGTCAGGGTCAATACCCTCTTTATCCATCTTGTTCACGGCAACGATAAGTGGTACTTCGGCCGCTTTGGCGTGCTGTACCGCTTCTTTCGTCTGAGGCATTACACCATCATCTGCAGCAACAACTAGTACAACGATATCGGTTGCTTTCGCACCACGAGCACGCATTGACGTAAACGCCGCGTGTCCAGGAGTATCTAGGAAAGTGACCATGCCACTGTCTGTCTCAACATGGTATGCACCGATATGCTGAGTAATACCACCGGCTTCGCCGTCAGCAACTTTCGCTTTACGAATGTAGTCAAGTGTTGAGGTTTTACCGTGGTCAACGTGACCCATTACTGTCACTACTGGCGCACGTGGCTCAAGAGACCCCTCTTCACTGCGGTCACTTAGCACTTTTTCTTCCAGTTCATTTTCTTTTACTAGAACAACTTTATGACCCATTTCTTCAGCGACTAGCTGCGCAGTTTCTTGATCGATAACTTGGTTAATCGTAACCATGTCACCCATCTTCATCATGGTCTTAACAACTTCCGCACCTTTCACTGCCATACGAGAAGCAAGTTCTGCAACAGTGATAGTTTCACTGATACGTACTTCTTGTTTCACTTCGGCTGCAGGTTTTTGGAAACCGTGCTGTAACGAAGTTGGCGCTTTTAAGCGACCTTTTTTACCTTTCAGCTTCCTCGCATTCGCTTCTGCTGCTTCATCTTTTGCTGACTTTTTCTTCTTCTTACGACGTGCGCTTTTCTCTTCACGTGCGTCAGATTCATCTTCAGCTTCACGTGCGTAAGTTGAAGTTGTCAGGTGATGATCGGCATTTTCTTCACGACGAAGACGCTCTTCCTCTTCCGCCTTCCAACGTGCTTCGTTTTCTTCAGCTAGACGACGAGCTTCTTCCGCTTGACGTTTTGCTTCTTCTTCTGCCTTTTTCAGGGCTGCCGCTTCTGCTTCTTGACGCAGACGCTCAGCTTCTTGACGTTCTTTAATTTGTTGCGCGCTATCCACTTCTTTACTCTGCTTATCTTTGGCTTGACGTTCAGCATCCGCTTGTCGCTTCGCCTCTTCTTTAGCTTTGCGCTCGGCTTCCTCGTTGGCCTTGCGTTCCGCTTCTTCGCGCGCATTGCGCTCAGCTTCTTCTTTGGCCTGTTGCTCTGCTTGTTGCTGAGCCATTAACTCTGCTTCTTTGCGCGCAGCTTCCTCTGCAGCTAAGCGTTCTTGCTCTTTCTGCTGCTCGATTGCGCTCTTTTTAACGTAAGTGCGCTTCTTACGGACTTCTACAGATACAGACTTTGCTTTACCAGACGAGTTAACACTCAATGTGCTTTTACTCTTACGCTGTAGAGTCATACGCTCAGGGCCGGTTGAACCAGTGCCACCGTGTTGCTTGCTCAAGTGATCAAGCAACGTCGCCTTTTCGGATTCAGTAACTTGGTCGCCCTCGGCTTTGGTGATCCCTGCATCTTTTAACTGTTGTAGTAATTTATCAACAGTTGTACCAATACTCTCGGCTAGTTTGTTAATGCTCACTTCTGCCATACGTGATGTTACCTCCGTTAATAAATTACTCTTCGCTGAACCAGCAAATGTTACGTGCAGCCATGATTAGCTCACCAGCTTGCTCTTCAGATAACTCAGAAATTTCGACTAAGTCATCAATACCTTGCTCAGCAAGATCTTCAAGTGTAACGATACCTTTGCTAGCAAAAACAAAAGCGGTGTGACGCTCAAGTCCTTCCAGTGCTAGTAGGTCTTCTGCAGGCTCTGCATTTTCAAGACTTTCTTCATCGCGAAGCGCTTTCGTAGTCAGTGCATCTTTTGCACGATTACGTAGCTCTTCAACTGTTTCTTCGTCTAGACCGTCAATTTCTAAAAATTCAGCTACTGGTACATAAGCAACCTCTTCAAGTGAAGAGAAACCTTCGTTGATCAGTAACGTTGCAAAATCATCGTCGATGTCTAGATTTTCAGTGAATAGATTAACCAGTTTATCTGATTCTTCCGCGCTCTTACGCTCCATCTCTTCCACTGTCATTACATTTAGTTCCCAACCAGTAAGTTGGCTAGCTAAGCGTACGTTTTGACCATTACGACCAATCGCTTGCGCTAGATTGTCAGCTTCAACTGCAATTTCCATCGTACGCGTATCTTCATCCATTACGATTGAAGCTACTTCAGCCGGTGCCATTGCGTTGATTACGAACTGTGCTGGGTTATCATCGTAAAGTACGATGTCAACACGTTCACCGCCAAGCTCTGAAGAGACTGCTTGTACACGTGCGCCACGCATACCAACACACGCACCTACAGGATCGATTCGCTTGTCGTTTGATTTTACAGCGATTTTAGCACGAGAACCAGGGTCACGTGCAGCGCCTCTTAGTTCAATCATTTCTTCGCCGATTTCAGGAACTTCAATACGGAACAGTTCCATCAACATTTCTGGCTTAGAACGCGTAACAAATAGCTGTGCACCACGTGCTTCAGGCTTCACTTCATACAGCAGACCTCGTACACGGTCACCTGGACGGAAGCTTTCGCGTGGTAGCATGTCTTCACGGTAAATTACCGCTTCAGCATTGTTACCAAGGTCGATAACGATAGCGTCACGCGTTGCCTTTTTAACAACACCTGTCACTAGCTCGCCTTTTTGATCTTTATATGCATCAACAACTAATGCGCGCTCAGCTTCTCGTACTTTTTGTACAATTACCTGCTTCGCCATTTGTGTCGTGATACGGTCAAATTTAATTGATTCGATCTGTTCTTCGACGTAATCACCTAATTGAATATCCGGCTCATCAACTTGCGCCGCTTCAAACGTAATTTCCGCATACGGATTTTCTAGTGAACCATCTTCTTGTGGCTCAACCGCTTTCCAACGACGAAAAGTATCGTACTCGCCCGTTTTACGGTCGATAGTAACGCGTACTTCGATTTCACCGTCGTGCTTCTTTTTTGTTGCTGTCGCTAGTGCGAACTCTAATGCTTCAAAAATCTTTTCTCTTGGGACCGCTTTTTCATTGGAAACAGCTTCTGCCACCAATAATATTTCTTTTGCCATAGGTAATGCCTCGCTTGCCCTTGTCCTTCGCACTCAAAGTTAGAATTTTGCGATGATATTGGCACGTTCAATGTTACTCAACATCAAGATAAAATCCTGACTGTCAACTTTCAACGTGATCATATCGCCATTAACTGCTACTAAGTCGCCTTTAAAATTACGGCGACCTTCTTGCGGAAGTTTAGTACGCAAACGTACTTCCTCTCCCACTGCTGCTTCATAGTGAGCTTGTTTGAATAATGGTCTGTCAACACCAGGAGAAGATACTTCCAAACTATATTCGTTCGTAATCGGGTCTTCGACATCTAAAATTGCACTAACTTGACGACTCACTTCCGCACAGTCATCTACATTAATGCCGTTTTCATGATCGATATATACACGAAGTGTAGAATGACGACCAGCTTGCACAAACTCAAGACCGAGTAATTCAAAGCCACACGCAGCAACTGCAGGCTCCAACATTTCAGTCAAATCTTGCTCGAGTTTTGACACAGAACTCCTCCATACAAACAAAAAAAGGGCCTAAAGCCCCAAATCATAGCTGCTTGATCTTGGGCTCAGAATACACCTTGCGCCAGATACAACAACGCCCCGAACCAAGCGGGGCGTCACACGAATAACAAACTGTGTGGCCAAAGGCCGTGCTTGGTTTGCGAGCTATCTCAGCCAAATTAATCATCAACTTAAACAAAAAAGCTGATGCTTAAACGCAAAACGCGCATTACAAGGAATGCGCGAAATCAAAGAACTCAATCTTTAACTTGGTTGCGGGAGCCGGATTTGAACCGACGACCTTCGGGTTATGAGCCCGACGAGCTACCAGGCTGCTCCATCCCGCGCCAACACATAAAATTGTTTTACTTCTACTTTTCAAAGAAGTGGCAATCGGATTTGAACCGACGACCTTCGGCTCTTTACAAAATTAAGCGCCCGACCATCTATCAAGCAACTCCATTCCACACCGAAACATAAAATTGTTTTACTTCTACTTTTCAAAGAAGTGGTAATCGGATTTGAACCGACGACCTTCGGCTCTTTACAAAATTAAGCGCCCGACCATCTATCAAGCAACTCCATTCCACACCGAAACATAAAATTGTTTTACTTCTACTTTTCAAAGAAGTGGTATCTTAAAAATACCATTTTACTGAGCAATGCATCGCTCATGCTTAAAGACAATTATACTGAAAAACAAAAGTCTCAGGCCTATTGCCTAAATATGCTGCGTATTATAAAGACAGTATGCCTAGATAGCAACCTTGATTTAGAACTATCTTCTGGTGTTTCAGTTCATTGTTGAGGTGCAATCCGGCATTTTACTTTTCATTTATCACACCATCGCACCCAACTCATCGGTCTAGTTTGATTTTGACACTGCTTTATGTAACAAAAAATAAACTCCTGATCCATAATTGAGTGCAATAAAATTAACTTCTTTCATTGATTAAACTAAGATTGAAGCAAGAGAGCCTTATCGATAGTAAGGCAAGAGCTTTACTATTTAATTATCTTAAAAACAATTTTTAACGTAATAAATGATAGGTTTGCTCCTTCAAGTCGAACAAGCTATTAATTGAAGCTGAAGTAGGAACAAAATGATGAAAGAAAGGAAAACCAAATGAAAGCAGCTATAAAATCAAGCTTATTACCAGCGTTATCTTTATTTAGCTTTGAAGCATTTGCGACTCAATGTGAATCGGCAGGACCACAAACACCGAGAGATATTGATAGTTTGCAAGGTCACAACAAACGGGTTTTTGCTATGGCTCCACCAAAAGAAAAACTCAACCTATGTAACATTCACTTTCATAAAAATGCGGAACATAAAGCCAAAGACTTCTCTGTCGTTTCCAATGACCCGAAGTATGGTGGATTCCAATGTAATGCAACTGCAAGCCTCACCCCTGCGGAGCTTGCTCCTGTAGAAGATAAAGTATGTAACAACGTAAAGCCCGGCGATACAATTGAAGTACACTGGGTTCATAGCTCTTGTGATGTAAAACCAGGGCCCACACTTGGCGCTTGCTTGAACGACAGCTGTGCCAACCCCGATCTGCGCGTTGAAACTCAGGTATTTTTGGTGGTTAATGATAAAAATGCGCAAGACTTCACTGCGCTTGATTATCAAGGGCAAGTTGGCGGCTACCATCAAGCAGGTGCTCTACCAAGTAATACAGGCACGCCGGTTGAGTTTCTAGGTTCAACCACAGGACCTAGCTATAACAACCAACAGTGTTCACCTTTACAGGTAAGCTGGAGCGTACGCCCAAGCTGTGCCAAGGTTGATATAAATAGTCTCGCACGTTGGTGTAATGACAATGCTTTTGAAGAGGACCATGCGCATGGCATTCGCAAACTTGTGACAGATCCACGGTTACTTTCTCCAATTACGCACTAATATTTTTAAATGAACGTGGGCCGTTGCTCAATATCGGCCTACTATAGCTGGCTTCAGCATATTGAAATTCAATTAATTATTGCAATGTAAGAAAACTCTCACAAAAAGATATTAAAAAGTCTCGCATTTAAAAAAAACAGCTATACTCAAGCTTAGGCTATTTGTTTTCTTGAGCAAAGGATCCGCTCTTCACCAGTTTGAAGAGGCGTCTATGAGCATAACTCCCTATCAATATCAACTTTTAACTCAAACGCTAGCGAGTATTCGCCCGAATTTCCACGGCTTTTGCACCTCTTGGTATAACCAGATCCAACATTACGATTTACGTATGCAAATACCAACAAGCGCTGGACAAATTATAATCTGGGAACATCAGATATTCGATTTTGTACAAAATTGCGTAATGCGGATTCCGCAACAATCTAACTTATTGCTTTATCTGCAAAAGCAACGAGAAACACTTTTATTTATGGGTACGACAGAAAGAGATATCAGTGTCTTACTATTCACATTTACCGCAACATTGAAGAGCCACCTGGGCAGGCACTTTACCAGTGCCGCAAAGAATGCTTGGAATAAAGCGTTGCTACTTATAGAGAATATGCTTCGTTTTGAGTTATTCAAAAAGACAAATGTTATTGGCCTGCAGGAATTTAAAAAAGCACAACAGCAAGTGAACTAACTGAGCTTCTAGTCATAATTAGACAACTGCAAACACTAAAAGCCAAAGTCTTGCTGAGCTTGCAAGTCCAAACTCTGCGTGACTTCTGGCTCTTAGCTTATTAGACTTTCATAAAATTTTTATATAGGAAGTGATAAAATGCTAAGAGCGATTGCCTTTGCGTCTACTATTGTTGTCTCACTCACCGCATGCGATATGCTGGAAGATTCTAAAGCCCAAATCGAGGCGCAATACTTGTCTGAACATCAAGAGCTACAGAAAGTGGTTGAACAGATCCGTGATAAAGGAATTGAGTCAGTACAAGCATCAGCAAAGGCAGGTAGTGTTGCAGCTTGTGTAGCAAACAATCTTGACGCCGACCCGATGGGGGCACTTATTACCGTTGAAGGGGCATTGCAAGACAGTGCAAATCTAAGCGACCTACTCAACTCTATTTCTCGCCTCAGTCAGCAGGAAATTTCCATCGAACAATTTCCTGATTTACTTCAGCAAGGTGCTGATACCGTTAGATATTTAAGAACCCTGCTCGAGCAGTACGATTTGGCTGAGCTAAAACAGCAAGCGAGCAACTTACTTGAACAAGGCCAAACCAAAACACAAGACGTTGGTGCTCACTTGCGGACACTTATCGAATCTTGCCAAACTAACTGAGCAATTTAGCTGATTGTTACGTATAGAGTCTTATTCGTTCATGACTGTTAAGAATAAACGTGAAAGTAGGACTCTATTTATTTGAAAACGACTGTCGCCTTAGTGATAATCCCGCACTTACAAAGCTGGCGTCTCTAGTCGACACACTTATCTGCATTTATCTACCCAGTGTAAACCTATGGACGGCTCGCAAAGCACAGTGTTCAACTTCTTTTGCTGTCGAATGTTATCGCAATCAGACGCTCAACGCCTTGCATCAATCACTAACGTCACAACAACAGAAGCTGTATATACTACGTGACACAACTCACCTCAAAGCACTGACCGAGATTATTCATACACAGCAGATAACTCATATTGGCCGCGCAGCTCATCCAGGATTCGATGAACAAAAACTTTGGTTAAAGTTACAAGACAAGTTTCCGCATATTCAATATATTAGCGCTTATTCTAGTACGCTATTTGAACCAGAGATATTACCACTCAAAATCAGTGAGCTGCCACCTAGTTTTACGCCATTTAGAAAAGCAGTTGAGGAAATTGAACCTAATCCACCTATTGCAACCGCTATACTTCCACCAAGGCCAAACCAGGTTGCTGATTTAACCGAATTCAAAACAAATGTTCCATACAGTGTCAAAGTGCCAGCGGGTGAAGCACAAGCACAACAGCAGCTACAACAATATTTTCAAACGGATGCTGCGCTTACATACAAAGAAACCAGAAGCGCCTTGTTCGGTGAGCATTTTTCCACTCGCTTTAGTCCAATACTCGCCTCTGGCGCTATCAGCCCTAAACAGATCAAGCAAGCACTTACTCAATTTGAGCAGCAAAGAGGCGCAAATGAGTCAACCTACTGGATTTGGTTTGAGCTTCTGTGGCGTGAGTACTTTCATTGGTATGCATTCAAACATCAACAGAACCTATTTTACTTTTCAAGCGTCAAAGCCAAAACACCAAAAACCAGTTTCTATCCAGAGCGCTTTTTAAAGTGGTGCCAAGGTCAAACGCCCAGCGCACTAGTCAATGCCATTATGCACGAATTAACTAAAACTGGCTGGATTTCCAACAGAGCGAGACAAATAGCTGCGAGCTACTTTGTAAACGAGCTACAACTAGATTGGCGCTGTGGTGCTGCTTTTTTTGAGCAACATCTTATCGATTATGACGTCGCGGCAAACTGGGGAAATTGGCAGTATATCGCGGGCGTTGGGGCTGACCCTCGAGGCGGTCGCCATTTTAATATCAAAAAACAGCAAGAGCTATTTGACCCAGACAGCAAATATATAAAACTATGGCAAGGAGAGGCCTCCTCACAACTAGATAGCTATGATTACGTTGGCTGGCCTTTGGAGAATAATGAATGACACAGCAAAAGCATCAGTACAAAGCCATCAGATTGATTCTTGGCGATCAACTCAACGCCAAACACAGTTGGTTTTCTGACGATAAAGCCGAGTATCTATATTTGATAGCAGAGCTCAAGCAAGAAGCTAACTACACCAAACATCACATACAAAAGGTATGCGCATTCTTCAAAGCCATGAAAAATTTCGCTATTGCTCTGGATACAGCAGGATTCAATGTGCTTCACCTTACACTTGATGAGACTCAGGACTATTCAGATCTTCCCGCTTTAATTACTGATTTATGTGATAAGTATCAAGTATCAAACTTCGACTATCAGCGACCTGACGAATATCGCTTACTCAAACAAATGACGGAGTTGAGATTAGACCATTTACAAGTTCGCTGCTTTGATACTGAGCATTTTCTAGTTCCATATGAAGAGCTGGATGACTATTTAACTCCAGGAAAACACACCACAATGGAGTTTTTCTATCGCAAGCTAAGGCGACGCTTTAATATATTGATGGAAGAAGGAGAACCCGTTGGTAAACAATGGAACTTCGACAGCCAAAACCGTAACAAGCTCAAACCAAAAGATATCGACGCTATTCCACAACCACTTTGTTTTGCCAACGATGTTAGTGACATTTTAAAGCGGATTGAACACCATAAAGTGAAGACTATTGGTAACACTAAAAATGAACTGCTTTGGCCGACTACACGCGCTCAAGCCCAAGAACTTTTATGCTATTTTTGTGAGCACCTACTGCCTTCATTCGGTCAATTTCAAGATTCAATGACCTGCAAAAGTGACGATAAATGGTCGCTGTATCACTCACGGCTCTCTTTTGCGCTCAACACAAAGATGCTCCACCCTAAATATGTTATTGATAGCGCGATCGCAGCTTACGAAAACAACTCACAAATTGATATCGCCCAGATTGAGGGATTTGTTCGGCAAATATTGGGCTGGCGAGAATATATTCGAGCCGTTTACTGGCTCAATATGCCTGACTACCGCCATAAAAATTACTTGCTCGCTCAGCGCAACTTGCCAAGTTACTTTTGGCACGGAAAAACGAAGATGCGTTGCCTAAGTGAAGCCATCACTCAAAGCCTAGATTATGCCTACGCCCATCATATTCAAAGATTAATGGTCACAGGAAACTTTTGCCTGTTAACCGGAATTCACCCAGATCAAGTGGATGAGTGGTATTTAGGTATATACATCGACGCCATTGAATGGGTGGAAATGCCGAACACAAGAGGTATGACACAATTTGCTGATCACGGCATAGTAGCAACCAAACCTTATGCTGCAAGTGGTAACTACATGCAAAAAATGAGTGATTATTGTCAGCATTGCCACTACGACGTCAAACAAAAATCGGCGGACGATGCTTGCCCGCTTAACAGCCTTTATTGGCATTTTATGCACCGCCATGAAGACAAATTTGCCAATAACCATCGTATTGGCATGATCTATCGAAATTGGCAAAAACAAGATGAGAAAACACAGCAAGAAATACTTACAAGAGCACAGTGGTGTCTAGATAACATTGAGCAGCTTTAGGCTGCGCTTGCTCGCAACCTAATATTAAAAGAGACGCCAACGCCTTTTTTTAATTTTTACTTTATGAACCCAGTTCACCTCAATGGTAGTGACGGCAAGTACATCTCGAGACTGCTTTGAAATAAGTTCATAACTTAAACTCTCATCAGAACTAAAGTCTAACTCATATTTAAAAGTGTCTGTTTTAGCCCAGCATTGTAGGATTTTTTTCGACAAACTTTCTCGAATACAGTAGTCACCTTCAGTTGGTGCATTTACGGTTACTTTGACGTCCGCATAGCAGGTCCTCCCCTGGTTCAGGGCAACACACTTGCTTGGTACGGCATGGAGTATTCCCACTGAGACAGTTTCTTCGGCATGTAGCAATTCACTAAATAGCAAACCTAGAAACAACACTATCCATGTGATTAATTTAGAAAACATACTTCACCCCAGTAAAAAACACTCTAGCGTGACGAGAGCGAACTAAGGGGCTATCTAGCGTATCTTGCGATCCAACCAACCAAGATGCACCAGCGCTGAACACCCAATCTTCTGCAATGGGATAATTAAGCTGCATTTGTGCAAATGCAGAGGCTGAGGCACCGGGTTTATAGGGAGAAAGATACTCATTAACTTCAGCCTCAGAAACACCGTAAAAGTAGCTATGAAAATTACTAGAATAATAATTAGCGCCGAAATTTAGCCACAAATCCCAGTTTCTTAATTCAAAGTTACGTGTCGCTTCAAGGTGAAACACCCAACCATTGGTATCTCCAAAGACATCATAAACAACTTCAGCAACAGCAAGAAACTCTCCAACATGGCGGTAATATGAAAAACCTAGTGAATTGTCTTGTTTACGCTCTCTGATCCCTCGCAGCTCAGGCACTACATCGTCACTTTCATAGTAGCCGCGCTCCGAAAAAGGCAACATATAGCTGCCATAAATGGCATCTATTCCCCACTCACCATTATTGATAATTTGGTAACCAATATCCGATCCGCCAAAGAAATCCCCTGAATGAGTATTGAGGTAAAAGTTTTTATATTCTATTTTTGCATCGACAAGAAAGGTACCGTGTTTAAATGAAGAATCCGTACCAACCAAAGCCGGCATAGTCATATCAACATAGAAAGCACCAACACTCAGCTGCCAAGCAAACTCGCCGTCGAGCTCATCATCCCGTTCTTCGCATATTCCGTAAAACGGTAATAATAAACTGATTATTATAAGTAGTTTATTCATGGTTCCATTTATCTAGCGCAGATGTGCCTAAATTCTACCCGAGATCATACCTGACCCATTTATGACCAACAAGCTTCTTCTCTATTTTTTAGCCATCAGCATAAATTAACTTTATTTTAATTAAAAGTTCACATAAATTATTTTAAATAGCGCACTTTGCTTTTAGCAGAAAAATTTGCGTTCACATAAATTAAAATGAATAGAGGCAACTCATGAAAAAATATGTACTCCCTATAGCGCTACTAGTTGCAGCAGGTCAAAGCCACGCATTTAGTCAAGAAACACATAAGCGTATCGTAATCGATGCGGTGAACTACATGGCACAAAATCCAACAACGACACAGTATGCGAAACTACAAGCCTATGCTCAAGCTAACGGCATGTCTGTATCGCAGCTCGCCAATGTACTAGGTCAGGCAGCTTATGATGTCGATGACTTTGAAGATACGTTTTTTTGTGGCGCTATTACGGGTGATTGTGTACAGGCACCTCTTTGGGGGGCAGCTGAAAGCATAGTGAAATATACTAGCTACTGGCACTTCCAAAACCATACTCAAGGAGCTGATACTCACGGTAATGACTTCGGTGGTTATAATTATCAAAAGCTAACCGTGTGGGGCTCTGTTGATACAATGGCGGCTACTTGGTTAAAAGGTGACTATTTAGACGATGGTCATGGCGGAGAAACGGGTTGGTTCAGTGCTGATGACACTAAATACGATAGTTATGGGGTCACAGAAAAGCACTATCGCATTGATAGTCACTCAACATACAGTATGTACGATGATTTTGAAGAAATGCCTTTTCAACCGATTGATAACTTAGGTCAGTATTGGTACCAAAGTTATGTGCAAAGCGGAAACCCACAGGTACTCGGCTTTGTATTTCACACCACGGATTTACTGCAACCACACCATACTTGGACAACATCAGCTCTGAATCATGCTGGCTGGGAGTCTTGGGTAAAAGACTATTATGATCAAGAATCATTAAATGATTTTACTTTGGTCAAGCAAGCAATGAATAGTTTTAGTGCGGTTGATACTAACTCAACAGACATCCGCCCATTACTAACCCAAGGCGGCGCTTTCTCCTATTCGCAAGGTGGCATCGTATTGAATTCTGAGGATCATTACGACCGTGTGAATACAGGAAAACAAGTGATCCCACATGCGATAGCTATGGTTGTTCACTTACTCAATCACGCGATGGACGTGAGATAATGCGATTTTTTTTACTTCTCTTGGTAAGCAGTTATTGCTTACCAAGCTTTGCCTCACCAAGTATACCTAAAGCCCTGACGCCTTTGGTTCACCAACTCTATCTTGAGCAAGGTCGAAAGCTATCTAAAAAGCAAACTGCGGCGCAATTGCTTGAAAACCAATTTTTATTATTCCAAGCGAGGCAACTTAACCCAAGTATTTTGGAGCGCCAATCTAACGTTGGTTTCAGCACCGAATATCACGTCGATAAGTTTCTCGCAAGCTCACTCTTGCACTGGTTCCCAGTACTTTCTCAGCTTGAAAAAAAACACTACCCCTTGGTATTTGATAAAAATCAAATGCTCTCCTTACTGGGTCAGTACCCCGCTGACGGACAATATACTGCAGAGCAATTACTCAAATGGCAACAGCAGCAGCTAACAAAATCAGCGCCACTGACACTTGCTCAAGTATTACACAGCCAATCAATGCAAAATCGCTTTAAACTTCACCAAGGAGAGCTCGCGTTACTGCAAGCTATTGTCAATCAACATCTCAATCAACAGGCGCTATTTACCGCCGCAAAACCTTACGTGGCAAAGCAAGGTCTGACAATAGAACAGTTACGACAAGTGGTAACCGCAGAACTATTGAGGCCGAGCATGCTGGCATTTCTTGGTGTTAAGGAAGAGATGCACGGTGCAACGAGCCAGTATGTTGATGCCCTAAGAAGTGAAATTCCAGAAAGTGCTATCGCGAAGTATTATGAGCGTCATAAGAAGAGGTTTAAATACATCAAACAAGTCAGTGCAAGCGCAGCAAAGTTCCCCGAACAAAAAGCCGCACAGCAATTTAACGAATATGCAAATGCACACTCATGGCAACAAGCCGTCGCTAAATATACTCCCAATTTAATATGGCAAGCCAAACTCATTCCGCTGACGCGCCAAAGCACGCCAAAATGGGAAACACAGCTGGCGTTTAGTAACCAACAGGGCAAGATAACGCCTAGTATTCGCACGCCAAGTGGCGAATGGCTGGTATTGTATAGCCAATCACCGATATATGATTACTACGATGTGAAAAGTGAAACAGTACGCTACCAAGCACTGCGAGCACTAACCCAAGAGTTTGCTCAGCACAAATTCGAGCAAAATTATATGGCTTGGAAAGCAGCAAACAGCGGAGCGGTAATATGAAGTATTGGCAAGCATTGATCGTTATATTCCTTGGGGCAGTGATCGCTGCATTCACACTGCGTTTTGCCAACATCAGTTGGCAAAACGCCACATATAACGCCCTATCACAGGCAGAGGCTGAGCCCGAGCCGGAGAAAAGAGCTGAAGCATTAAGCGCACCAATCAATACTTATGCTCCACTCAACTCAAATGCCAAGACCTCACGCAAAGCTGTTAAGTCGATCACGGATCCTGAATATGTGCCGCCAATAAGCCGAGTCGAAAAGCAGAAGGATAATTTTCAGGGCGACTTGTCGGATACTAATGCCTACCAAGCGTATTTGGATCAAAAAGACGCCAAGTTAAAACAACAGTATATTGCGGCCGTCGATGTCAAAGTAGAGCAAATAGAAACACTGCTAGCGCGTGGGATTAAAGAGGGATTACCACAACAACAGTTACAAGAGGCAAGAGATAAAATCAATGCACTTAAAGACATGCAAAGTGAATTACGTATTGAACTAAGTGAACGTGATAACAAATAAAGTTAGGCAGTAGCTCCACTCGCCTACCCCCCTGCCAAAAGCGAAAACAATTAACGTACCTGCAGCTGAACCTTGCCGCTAGCCACATTAGGGTTTTTCATCACCGCATTGAGGACTACATCTTGTTGACCTCCGTGATAATAGCTAATAATTTCTTCCAGCACTTTTTTGGGAGTACTTGGATTCATCGCAAGTGCAAGGTGGGTAGCAAAGTCTCGTTTTAGACTCAAATAAGTTAGCGTGTTTGGTGCCGTCGCGGGGTTTTGTGCAACAGCTATATCTATCACATCGCCACTTTCAGGGAGATAAGAAACCAACGCTTCGAGTTGCTGAGCTGAAGTGTGACTGTCTTTGGCTTGTTTTAACACTACAACATGTTGATTCATGTGTAATAAGATATAGATCGCAATGCTGACAACACCTCCCCAAAGCGCTAAGTGTGTATATTTGATGCTCAGAACTAAGCCATCGACATGCATATCATGACGGGCAGCATGCATTTTCAAAAAGAAATAGCTAAAAATGGCGCTGAATAGAAAAACCAAAAAACTATAAATTAGCATGGCGTTTACACCAGCATCTTGCGAAAAGGGAGAAAATGACACCTGGTGATGAAATTGTGCAGACATCCGAAACAACAGGGTATAAAACCCCCCCGCAATGAGTAACGATAACCCACCTGATTTCAACAACAATATCAGCTTATCTTTTAGTTCCATTCTTCATCTCAACGCAATATTTTTCTTCTACCATACAAGTAACCCGCTAAAAACACTACACAGATAACCTAAACAGCACTAAATTCACAGCCAATAACCCAGCTTAGCCTTCTTTGAGCAAGTGGATGAAATACAAACCATACAGAGTAAAATCAGAAATTAGACAAAAAAAGCCGCCTTGCGGCGGCTGGTTGGAAATCAATAGATTGGCTTAATATTACTTGCTCTCAAGTAAATTGCCCGAGCCAATTTCTATTTTTCTTGGCTTCAGTGCTTCTGGGATCTCACGCTCGAGATCAATAACCAGTAAGCCGTGCGTTAGGTCTGCACTTAATACTTTGACGTGATCACCAAGTTGGAATTTGCGCTCGAAACCGCGCTCGGCAATACCTTGGTGAATAAATTTACGCTCTTTAGCTTCGTCTGCCGCTTGCTTTTGACCTTTCACAGTCAACGTATTGTTTTCTGACTCCAGTGTTAGCTCTTGCTCGGTAAATCCTGCAACAGCCATGGTAATTTGGTACTTGTCTTTACCTAGCGCTTCAATGTTGTATGGTGGATAGCTAGGTTGTTTATCTGTTCTTGCGGCAGCATCCATCATAGAAGCTAAATGATCAAAACCGATAAATGAACGATATAATGGTGATAAATCTACTGTACGCATAATTTTGTATCCTCTTAAAGCTATACATAGGTGCTCACTCTTCAAAAAGAACAAATAAGCACTTTAAAAACAAATGGTTATTTAATTTATGAGGCCCTATCGGCGTCCTCATAAAGCTATTTATGGCCAGCAAATTTATTTTCAAGGAAATTC
>NZ_JAKEVK010000390.1:0-1004 GCF_022398435.1 Pseudoalteromonas sp. Isolate6
GAATGAGTCACAGTTTAATTTTTCTAATAAAATTAATGAGTTAAAACGTAAAGGACTCAAGCCTCTTTTACACACTGGCTGGCGATTCCCAGAACAAAGTAATAAGCGTGCTCCCAACATCGAAATTATTGGCGGCAAACAGTTTGCGTCACCATCAAGTTATAGCGTAACTGAAAATGACGATCAGTTTTCGTCATTGTCAAATCGCTTTAATATTCAAGAATCAAAAGAGCAAGTACATTGGCAACTTGAAGGCTTGATTAAAATTCACGTGAGGCATTACCTTTACGTGACCACAGATTTAGATTTAAAGTACGAAGACGGCAACGACATTCGTACCGCTCGTATGTCACAATATACGCGCGTGTATAGCGGCGACATACATTACTTAGATCACCCTAAACTTGGGGTCATCTTTCAAATAAGAAAATACAAACATTAGACGGACAACCCTATGAAAAAATTACTAACTGCTGCTGCGCTACTCACCCTAGCCGGCTGTTCAAAAGTAAGTCTAGAAAACTACAACAAGATTGAAGTTGGTATGGATAAAGCTGAAGTTGAGAACATTCTTGGCTCTGCTGATAAATGTGAAGAGAAAACGCTACATACCAATTGCATTTGGGGTAACGAAAACAAGCATATAAAAGTAACGCTACTTTCTGACAAAGTCACTCTATATTCAAAGAAAGGGTTAGAATAACCTCAATAAATGCCTTTTCAGTGTTTAAGAGGAGGCATTTATTCACCGCTATTGGTATTATTCAAAATATCACCCTACTCCCTCTCCACAAAATATTACAACTCAATCTAATTAAAGTAATCGCGTATTCCGAACAATTCAGCTCGAAACTTTCAAAACCTTTCTATAATACCAATTGAATTAATTCTCTAATCAATTTGAAGGGTGAAATAGCATATTAGCTTCGTTAAAAATTTCTCATTTAGAACAACTAAATAGCAAAATTTTTGCCTTGCCTATATGGATATAGGTACCTTAGCGG
>NZ_JAKEVK010000391.1:0-974 GCF_022398435.1 Pseudoalteromonas sp. Isolate6
TATTTAAATAATAAAAGCACAGGAGACGTGTCTTCTATCTACTCGTTTTTTCCGTTATTTTAACTTCGCTTCAAATCGAGTAAGACACTGACATTAGTATTTATTCCGGCGAAGCGTGAATAACAGTAAGCAATCACTGAAGTAGCTGGTGTAGTTATTATAAAGAAGTACTAGCATTGCAACTTCGAACTGTACATGTGCATGTAGCAAAAGAAACTTGTGCTATAACCGTCTTCGTGTTTTAGTCAGGTACGACTACAAAAGTGCGGATGTTACTCGAAGATTCATAGCCAAGAAAAAGAAGTGGTACGATTGTTCTCTTTGAAAGTGCAAAATTAAACTCAGTGTTCTACTCTACAATTTAGCCAATCCCTTTAAAGGATCCCAAATGATGCTTATTAAAAAGTGAGTATACACTTACTAACCATCTATCACCTTCCCTTTTCGGCCTAACTAGAATTTATTAAACCTTCATGCCTACGGAAAAGTGCTCGGTCGAAACAAAATAAGTGAACACTTACTATTGTTTTTCAACACTAAAATATTGAACCAGAAGAAGACTCTGTCAGTATCAAAAGTTGACTTTAATTTATAAAAAAGAGTATTATCGCGAGGATAAAAGAACACATCATACAGCTTTTTCATGAATATAAAATCAGTGTTGAATTTAAAAGTTAATCAAAAAGCTGACAAGTAGCGTTGTTGTTCTGAGTGGTTACTAGCCACAACTGCTTTTTAGCCTGATAGTATTGCCCATTAGAAACTCCCTTCAAAAGTGACAAAAATCTAATTTTATAGGAGAAATCCAAAAAATTTGATATAATTTAGTCTATCGGAAAGGAACACATCATACAAAGTGAGATAAAACAATTTCAACTCTACAAAACTAATTAGCTATTTCATCAAAACGACATAGAATCACTTTCCTATTTTAAAATTCACTAACAGATATTTTATTTCTCTAAAACCTAGAC
>NZ_JAKEVK010000392.1:0-960 GCF_022398435.1 Pseudoalteromonas sp. Isolate6
CCTCTGAAACGCCCTCTATTTGATTAATACCATTTGAAAAGTAATCTGCATCTAACTCTCTTTCGCTATCACGTTCATAATAGGTAGTGAGCTTACCTTCTTTATCCGTAATTAGCATGAAATTGTCTACTAGGTTTACATCTTTAACAGAAGGTAATGTCTGTGGATTATTTTGTGTAATAAGTAAAGCCGAACCGTCCTCTTTAACAACTACGCCATTAGAATGATCAGAAGGAACACTATACGCTATGTTATCAAAAGAAAACTCTGGGAACTGTTCAGGTAAGTATTCGCTCCAATAGCTATCTAAATAATGAATATTACCTTCAACATCCAACAGAACATACATCCAACTAATTTTAAGTAAGTCTTTTACCTTAATCTCAGTGTTTAGACTCGAAACATGGTAGGTTAAACCAGAACCTCTGATTGAAAAGCTACCATCTTTTTTTATCGCAAGAATAGCTTTTGAACCTAACGGACTGATAATACGGGCTACATTTTGTAAATCTCCAAAACCTGTAGCATATTCTCCATTTTCTAGTGTAGATAAAAACGGCTCATTACTACATGTCCAAATTTCTACATTATCTTGTTCATCAAATATTGCGACAGCATCGTACCCACCACCGCCAGCATAGCTAACAGCTTGAATCTTACTTACACCCGTTTTTTCTACTCGCTTATAACTATGTTGGTGCGAGCCTTTTTTATCCCACCAAAATCCGTCGATAACAAGAAGTCCAGAGTTGTAAAGCACTGCTGAAGTATTTGCAGAGCTGCTACAGTCATAAAGTGAATGCAAAACTTGTTTTACATCGTTAAGCTCTGTTTGGGATAATTGGGCTTTACTGTATTCAAAATTACCTGAATCATCGAGAGTGTTATCCCAAGTAATAATTTTTCCATCACTTGTTAAAACGTGCTCACCGTAGAAATCTAGCCAGTAACTTTTCACGT
>NZ_JAKEVK010000393.1:0-929 GCF_022398435.1 Pseudoalteromonas sp. Isolate6
GCTAAATAGTGATCTTGAGAGATGGCTCTCATTTTATTAATGACTATTTTATTTTGGAGTAAGTTGTGGGTAAGACATTCTCTTACGATGCGCTTGATGATGATTTTGCAGACGATGAATTTGAAAAGTTGGGTCGTAACCAACATGACAAGCAAAAGCGTAAAGTCAAAAGAAAGCTAGACGACTACTTAGAGCAAAAACGCCTACGTAGAAATCTAGGCGATGATGATTTCGACTATATTGATGATTGATCACTAGACGTCATCTACCAGTCTAGCACTGACAGTAATTCAATTTGGCTATGTGATTAAGCAGGGCTATGGGTTACTAGGTGCATTGTCTGAGTTACTGCGTTGTTGGTGTTCACTAAACAAGTGACGAAATATTCAGATAGTAAGCAGCCGCAAATATGCGGCTGTTTTGTTTTTATACGATTGGTATTAATCTTTAAAAGATTTATGGCAGTCTTTACAGCCTTTTGCCCAATCTTTAAATGCAGAAGCAATCAGCTTTTTGTCGCCAGAGTCAGCTGCAACAGCCAGTGCTTGAGCATACTCGGCAAATTGCTTGGCTTTGCCATCGAACTCAGCTCTGTTTGACCAAACGGCTGGTAGAGCATCAGTGTTGCCTTTGTCAGAACCGTCAATGAATGCTTCCCAAGGCATTTGCGATAATTGCGCAGCATTGTGAGCACGTTGTTTAAATACTTCAGCATCAAATGGCACTTTGCCTTTTAGCATGTCGCCCATATTACCAATCTGGAAACGGATCAATTGAAAAGATGCTTTGCGATATTCAATCGCATCTTCAGCTGATTCAAACATGGTGTTAGCTTGCGCTGTCGCGGCAAGGCAGCTAAATAGTGTGACGGTAAGTAGTTTCTTCATAGTAAACCCCTAATATTTTTCCCTATTTTCAATGTAAATTAC
>NZ_JAKEVK010000394.1:0-926 GCF_022398435.1 Pseudoalteromonas sp. Isolate6
GGTTTTGGTTGCCTCTGCATTAAATAATTTTAAACTTGAGAAAGCCAAAGCTACAGATGCCCTTTCGACACTAATTGATAATTCTTTTCTGTTAGAAAGATTTAATGCGCTAATACAGGGGTAGCTATGAGTGTACCTATCATATTGGTTGATGATGAAGTTGATATTCTAAAGTCACTAAAGCGCACTTTGCGTTTACTACATTATGAAGTTATATATACCGAGGACCCCAAACAAGCGCTAAGTTTGATAAAGGAGCACAAACCTCAAGTACTGATCACTGACTTCAAAATGCCTAGTATGAATGGTCAGGAGCTTATTCAGGAAGCAAAGAAGCATGATCCTAATATAGAATGCATCGTCCTTAGTGGGCAAGCTGACTATAATGATATGAAGTCACTAATCAACGCTAACAATACCTTTAAATTTTTATCCAAGCCTTGGAATAATGAAGAGCTTTACACAACGGTTGAAGCGGCACTCACTAATCATCACAAAAACGAATTAAAAACCCAGATATTGCGCAGCAATAATATGCCTTTAGTGGAAGTTAATAGCATTGGTAATGTTATTGACTGCAATTACGCCTACACAGAGTTAGTTTTAAACGAACTAAATAAAGGTAATTTTTTTCAACTTTTTAATTTTGAAAGTGATAAATGTCTTGATGACTTTGCTGAACGCAGAATTGCAACACTAACAAGCTCTAGGGTACTATGCCAAGTTGAGCTCAAGCTAAAAACAGAGTCAAGCTACTTACTTATCATCAAGCCCCTTTCCAACCAGCAGGATCAATACCCTAATTTCTATCAGAGCAAACTTAGCTTTCTAGAGCATATTAATCGCACTGATAATTCTGTCATGATCTGTCTTAAAATTCGTGACTTGCTTGTTAAGAATATTATTTCTAATACCCCGATATATTC
>NZ_JAKEVK010000395.1:0-916 GCF_022398435.1 Pseudoalteromonas sp. Isolate6
GTTTAATACTCTAGCCTACTCAATTGAATTTGAAAGTGAGTCTGAAGTTTTGTCATTGGAGTATATATTTTCTAAAAGCTATGAGCTTGGGTTGGATAAGGGTAAAAAGTGCCCTAGTTTTGCGGTGCTTCGTTACTATTTTTCTGGCTATTTATATAGTGATGCATCTCATTTATTAAAAATACTAAAAAGTATACTTTCTGATAGTGAACAGTGTGTTTTAACTTTAATGATTGTAAGAATTTTTGTTTTTAGTCTTATGCACCGTGTGTTAGAAGGAAATAATCAACTTGACGATAAGGCAACCTCTTACTTGATTACGTTAATTTTTGAAGAGGGAGCGGAAGAGTTAATTTACCAATTGCTCGCGATGCCTAGTTTGAATGAAAGTTTAAAGAAGAGAAATATCACTGCATTTTTAACTGCATCAATTTATATAAAACAGACGCTGATCCAAGCGCAATATGTCACCGATGAAAGCGCATATGAGCATTACGACATGATGCTTACAGAGTTGGATGAAAAATTCAAACGATTGAATCAATTGTTTGCCATTGCTTGCACCAGAAAACAGTACGAGCAAATTAAAGCGGATTTAAGAATTCAGCGAGATAAGGCGTTAGCGCAGTACAGAGATTGTAGAGCAGATAAAAAGCTGAGGATGCTACTAAAGCTAAAAAAAGGCGTGTTAAGCGAAGCTATTAAACAATTTAAAAAACCTAGAAGAGAATCCTACCATGCATGAAAGCGTCTCTAATTTGAGCAACTTAATCAGAAAAGTCGATACTAACTTTCACAATCCGAGAGTTCATGGAGAGGGATTTGTTGTCACTTGGAATAAGAAAACCAACCAAATCGTAACCAAGCAAGGTTTGCTATCTGATTTATTTAATAAGAAAAATTATGAATATTTCTT
>NZ_JAKEVK010000396.1:0-903 GCF_022398435.1 Pseudoalteromonas sp. Isolate6
GTCAATCTCTAATATTGTTGACATCATGCACAAAAAATAAACCAAAATTAAGTTAAATTGGCATTTCACCCGCATTCATCATGAAATATAGTAAAAGTGAGCTTTACAGCATTGCACTTGATAGTGAGGTTCAACATCTCAATAATACCGTATTAGAAAAGCTTCAGACAATTGTCAGTGAAATCCCTGAAAATATACACGCTATATGCTTTGAAAACAGAATTGATCAGTTTGAAGATCCTGTTGACTTTTTAGTATGTTATTATTGCTCTTCTCATAATTTAGATAGCGTTTCATCCTATATAAATCAAAAAACCCCAAATAAATACGCCCTAAGAATAAATGACTTTATAAATAATAGGAAGCAATCCCCTGCTTATAAACTAGTGAATTTAATATGGTTTAGTTTTGACTATGAAGAGGGTCGATATAGCACAGTTCCAACATTTTGTGTAAGTACACAACATTGTCAGTTTTCTGACTTTAGCCTATTAAGCTCATTTATAATTAACGCATCTGAGTTTTTAGCTCCTGAGTTTTTAAATAAAACAAAAGAGTTACTTCCTAGTTTAGAATGCACTAGGATAAACCACTTCAGTTTTACATTTGGCAGAAAGGCATTTAGAGCTAAATTCGTTTTTAAATTAGAAACCTTAAGACTTCCCAGTCTACTCAAAGATCTAGACTGGAAAGGAAACTTATATCTGCTGGAACAGTTATTAAATACTATCGTTCAAGTATCAGATGAAATACAAGTTGGGCTTTCCTATTCAACGGAGTTGTCAGAAAAGATTGAAATTGAATTACCTTGGATAACAAGCCTTGACGAAAATTATCTACAAGATAGCTTTTTGAGCTCGCTAAGAAAAATAACAGAAAAAGAATTAAGCACTAATTTAACTC
>NZ_JAKEVK010000397.1:0-894 GCF_022398435.1 Pseudoalteromonas sp. Isolate6
ATCAGCGAGAGATGCATTATGAAAAAGATATTAGCCAAGGTGATATTAATTTTACCATTCTCGGTACTAGGTTCAGAAAACTTAGTCTCTAATGGTTCTTTTGAAAACAACTCTTTAATAACTGGGACTTGGGCTTTACTAGATGAAATAGAAGGGTGGAGTACAGAAGGTGCGAAACTTGAAATCCAAAAGACAACGATAAATTTTATAGACTCGCAGAGCGGTGACAGTCATATTGAATTAGATTCGACGGGAAACTACTCAATTTATCAAGATATTCCAACTGTGATTGGCAAACGCTACAAGGTCAGTTTTTATTACTCAGCAAGAATTGTAGGTGACAACTCTACAAATAGAGCAAGAGCATGGTTTGGTGATACAACCCTAGCAACAATGAATGCAACGACCCGAGGCTGGACAAAGTACGAGTACACAGTTGAAGCGACGAGCAGTTCAACACAACTTCGGTTTCAAGGCCTAGGTACTTCTGATTCATTGGGTGCGTTATTAGACAACGTAGTAGTGACAGAGGAAGAGGAAGTTACACCACCAGAGCCACCGGTGACTTGTAAAGTTGGCGTTTATGGTATCAATAACTTTGGTGAAGACAACAACAGCTATGTTTATCATTTTGATGTCACCAACGGTACTTATGCGTACGTTGATGGGGTAGCCAATACAGCTTCAAATATCGCCGCACATGATGGTGAGCTATACTTTATGGAGCAAAATGATAGCGCAACTAAAACGTCATCACTGTGGAAGGTCTCATTAGACAATGCGGAGCAGACTTTAGCTGCTAATGCGGTTTCTTGGCCGATTTATCGCTCAGCAGTAACGCCAGACGGCACTAAGTTATTAGCTACCAGTAAAACTTATCTGTATGAGTTTGAT
>NZ_JAKEVK010000398.1:0-887 GCF_022398435.1 Pseudoalteromonas sp. Isolate6
AAGTTGAATATGAAGATCCGGAGCCTGAAATGCTAACAGCTAACGCAAAGAAGTTTTTTAAACTACGTCGTGACCCGTTTGAAAACGAGATAACGAGCGAGGATGACCTATTTTTGGTTGATGCCCACCGTATTATTTTAGAAGACATGCTAACGGCCGCGAACGCTGGCAGCATGATTGCACTCTATGGCGAGTGTGGAAGCGGCAAGACGATTATTCGCCGCACCTTTATACACCAAGTACAACAAGATCATCCTGATGTAATTTTGATCCAGCCTGCACGATTAGACCGCCGCAAAATAACCGCAGAGTCTATTTCTACCGCTATTTGTAGAGCGCTACAAATCAAGCATAAACCAAGTGCTGAAGAGCGTGATGCTGCAATAGAAGAGGCATTGATTGAAAGCGCCAACAACGGGCATTTACACCTAATGGTAATTGATGAGGCGCACGATTTAAGCGCTGATGTGATCAAGCTACTCAAGCGTATTTGGGAGTTAACGCACGGTTTTAGGCGTGTGATGGGCATTGTACTGATCGGCCAGTCGGAACTTGCCAAAAAGTTAAGCGGCCAGCACGTTCGTGAGTTTAGCTGGCGCTGCAATCAAATACGGATGCAGCCGCTAGGGATTTATGTTCCTCAGTATATTCGCCATAAGCTATCTCGCGTTGGTGTAGATGCTGACAAAATTTTTACCGAAGACGCCCTTAGCGCCATTCGCGGCAAGTGTATGGGGCGCATTCGCCACGGCATTGCATTGGATGATGCCGAGCTAGACCGCTCTTACCCACTCAATGTGAACACTTGGCTTGCTAAAGCCATGAATGCCGCCGCTCAAATTGGTGAGCAGCAGATCACAGAATCATTAGTTTTAAAGGTGTAGCTA
>NZ_JAKEVK010000399.1:0-886 GCF_022398435.1 Pseudoalteromonas sp. Isolate6
AGACGACGCAGGTAAAGAATCCCAGCTTCCTGTACACTCAGAGCTCGGACAGGACCTCGAAAACGATACTGAAGGGGGAGCTGTGGTCTCTGTGCCACCATACCTCGGTGATCAGCGCAAGCTTGAAGAAGAACTACAACGGGCCCACTCCCTTCCACAAGCTGTTCCTGGTGACGCTGACGAAGAAGTACATGGCGTACATATGGCGCTTCAATGAGATGAAGGACTCATTCGAGATCTGCATCCAGATTGCGCTTAAAAACGTCAACTACAACCTGAACTTCCGGTGTCTATGGATGAACATAGAGAGCGAAGTGGTGGACTTTAACTTCAGCAGCAGAGCCTTCATAATATTCTACAACACGACCACCGAGAGCCGCTACAGCATCGTGACGAGCGAGCAGGACGGTATGGCCGGGCCCAACCTGAATTTGAACGTGGAGGACGATGCACGGTACGGTTACCTATGCGACTACTTTAATAGCCTTGACCTGAACAGCGACTTTAACGGCTGCCTATGGGAGACTGACTACGAGCAGGACAAGGATGACGATGAGGAGTCTTCAGGTGGTTCACAAGACGAGAACATAGTGTTCGGAAGGTATGACGACTACGTCCAGTACTTTGAAATATACGGAATAGACGGGTTGTACAACTACAGGTTGGCAGTGACGAGCGAATACATCCTCGGAAGCAACGAGATAATGATGCCTATCAAAATAAAGTCGATTGAGTCAGTAGTGCTGTGCAACTACACGTTTGAGACGGGGCTGGTGACGCTGTACACGAGCGATACTCTGAGGCCGAACAAGATAACGACAAAGTTCCCGATAAGCGTGAGTAAGTGGATAACACTTAAGTCGACGAACCTGAATAACTTCTACAC
>NZ_JAKEVK010000004.1:0-65821 GCF_022398435.1 Pseudoalteromonas sp. Isolate6
ATATTATTTAGACTCTGTTTGGCATGCTTCTTGGAACTGTATAAATATCATTTCTAAAGGCTGACAGTTATGAGCAACCAAACAAGCACATCAACCATACTCGTATCCAACACCTCATATTTGGTTGGTGCTGAAATCGTTGCTAAAGGTTCTCGGCTTTTCAGTATTATGGCAATGGCGGTTTATTTCACCCCCACCGAGTATGGTGCAGTGATGTTAGCGCTAACCATTCATGAGGTACTTCGTTTACTTCTTAGGTCTGGCGCTGGCGTTCAGATCATTCGCGCTTCCGATGAAGCACTACCTTTATTCCTAGGAAATGGCTTGTTAATACAGTGGCTACTTTGCAGCTTACTGTGCCTTATTCAAATCGTAATAGGATGGAGTGCGCAATGGGCCTTTCCGGAGCACGACATTTTTGCTTTGGTTGCCCTAATGGCACTCACCTATCTTGCTTTTCCAGCAGTAAGTACACGTGTTTTTCTTTTGCAACGTAGTCACAGAATGGGCTTATTCAGCTTGATAAGTAGCATTTGCATTATCGTTGAAAACATCACTATCGCGATCGCACTGTATTTTGATGCGCATATGATGGCTATTGTTATAGCCAAATGGTGTTTTGCCCTACTGTGGTTTATTTGTTTTTCTCTGGTCCCAAGCGTCTCGCACAAATTGAGTTATCACAAAGATACGTTTTGTTTGTTACTTAAGTCTTCATCACAACTCGCTATCAGTGAGATTTTACGGTCATTGAGAATAAATATGGACACCTTTATCGCTGCACGGCTATTAACACCAGAGCTATTTGGGATCTACAGCTTTGCAAAGAGCGCAGGGATCGGACTGGCTATGTCTATAAGTCAAGCATACACCAGTGCACTGTATCCAATAATATGTCGCCGCACACTAAAAAATAGTAATGGCCACAAGGTTATTTTTATTACAACGTTTGCAGTGTCGTCCATATTCATGCTTCAAGCATTGGCCGTACCTGTATATGTACCAATTTTATTTTCATCACAATGGCAAAATAGTTTTGATACCACATCGTTACTGTGTCTTGTTGCTGTAAGCTCAGTATGGGTCGATACCTACACCACATTTTTAAGAAGCGAAGCACAATACAAACGAGATTGCCACTTTTGTGGATACGCACTATTCGTGTCACTACTTAGTATTGCGATTGTCATGCCCAATTCACCCACTCAACTTGCTGCAACCTTGTTAACTGGCAGCGTAGTTTGGTTACTATTTCCTTTAGCTGATATCACATCAAGATATCTACAGCCTAACCCAGCTTAAAACCTTACCGGAGATTTCTATGAAAAGTTCAAAAAAGAAAGCATGCCCAAAAGTAAGCGTTATCATTCCTATGTTCAATGTTGAAAAGTACATTGACGAGTGTATTTGCTCTGTTTTAAATCAGACATTCAAGAACTTTGAGGTTATTTGCGTCGATGATGGCTGTACTGACAATACGTTAAACTACTTAAAAGACTACAAAGACTCGCGTATTCATATAGTGCGCCAACAAAACAGAGGCTTATCAGGCGCTAGAAATACAGGTATAAGGGTTGCAAAGGGAAAATACATCGCCTTTCTTGATGCTGACGATTTTTGGGATCACAGAAAGCTTGAAAAGCACGTACGTCATTTAGATCGAGACTTCGACCTTGGTGTCAGTTACTCTTCTTCTTTATTCGTTGACGAGCAAAGTGCCCTTTTAGGCATTGGTCAGTTTCCCTCACTCAAAAATATTAGCGCCAAAACGATATTGTGCAGAAACCCCATTGGAAATGGCTCTGCACCAGTCATTCGTAAGGATGTATTAGAGCAAATCGCATTCAATGACGGCACTAAAAGTTGGCGTCAGTATTTCGATGAGAGCTTAAAGCAGTCGGAAGATATCGAGACATGGCTACGAATTGCACTCAACACACAGTGGAAATTTGAGGGAATTAAAGAGCCGCTGACTTTCTATCGAGTAAATGCGTCTGGTTTATCAGCCAATCTAACTAAGCAATTTGCTAGTTGGCAATATGCGATTGAAAAAAATAGTCAAAAGCACCCTTCATTCTTTAAAAAATTTGGTTCATTAGCCCAAGCCTATCAGTTGAGATATTTGAGTCGAAGAGCATTACAATCAAGAAACAAGGTTCAGGCATTGAAGTTAATCCACCAAGCCCTATGGACCAACTGGAGAATACTTTCTGAAGAACCGAGCAGAACAGTATTAACTTGGTGTTGCTCACTGTTATGTATTTTACCAAACACGTTGTACTCTGCTATCGAACGACTAACTATGCGCGCTATAGGTCTACTTCAAAAACGCACGACAGCTTAACCTCCACGACTCTATGGCCAGCGTCGCTGGCCTTTTTCATTTTGCAATGCAAATCTCTAAATTCCGCATATAGTTACTAATATAGATCTCATGTTAAGCATAATAGTGTGAATATCAACTTGAACTTCAAGCAGCATGATTAGAGCACTAGTTAAATACAGATTGATATACAACCTACTGATTTATATTGATTTAAAATCACGTGCTTGCATAGCTTAATATAGTTTTCATTACCTATACTCTTTCTTATGGTGTGTAAAAAACAACTTGGCCTGACTAATGCAGTCTAGTAAGTGACCGAATCCACAAGGAGCCCACTATGAAACATGTATATAAACCAGCTTGGCTTAGAGTTTTAATTACATCCGTCATGGGTGGGGCATTGTTAGGATGTGCAAATAACGCAGCATTGATAGAGCTAGAAGATGAGGACATGCAATTTTATGGCTATCCCAATGCTTCTGGCAAGGCAATCAAGCACCAAAAGGCCAGCTCAGTGTTTGCGACCAACATCGACTGTACAGCTCTACAACAATTCGCAGCCCCAGCAAACTTCCGAGTAGATAAACCATTGACTTTGCAGGGACCACAACAAACGGTAGGCGCAGTAACAACTTCATTCTCATTACACTCTTTGCCACTAAGCCCTGGAGATTTAATTGAATTACATATGGAGTACGGTGAGGGCTTCAATGGCCGCTATATTCTTGACACCACAGGCTCTATTTTTCTACCCGTTGCAGGGGCGATAAAAGCTTCGGGTTTAACTAGCAACCAACTTGCGCAAAAGTTAGAGCTAGCATTGACTAAGGCCAAAATATTCAAAGCCTACACTATTGATGTAAGTGTCAAAGTGCTCAATTGGGCTGCGATAGAGGTACCTGTTTCTGGCGCTGTTTTTCAACCAGGACGAGTCACCATCAATTCAGCGCTACCCGAGCAAGTAATGGAAGAGCGGATAGATGCGTCAGGCGACTACTCAAATCAGCGTCTATTATCGGAAGCTATAAGAGCCGCTGCAGGCATACGACCCGATGCAAAACTGGATCAAGTTATTCTGATCAGACAAGGTTGGCAAATCGAAGCTGATCTCAGCGGAATTCTCACCGGACAGCCTGTTACGGATTACGCATTAATGGCAGGCGACCAAGTGATAGTGCCTAGTACAGGCTGTTTCCAACCTCATTTAGTAAGACCTTCGCAAATAACGCCAAAGGGCTTTAGGGTTTTTATGTCTAATCTAATCGACTCAGCTATGAGTAACTCAAATGCTGCGATCGGGCGATTTTCTAGCAACTTACCTTATGGTACACGTCTTCTACAAGCCGCTATTTCTGCTAACTGCGTAGGTGGCAAGGCGTACACCAATGCACCTAGACGCGTTGCTTTGGTAAGTAACAATCCAATTACTGGCCAGACGCAAGTTATAGAGCGCTCCGTTGAACAGTTAATGAGAATGCCCTATCGGGATCTGATCAATCCCTACGTCATGCCTAACGATGCTATTGCCTGTTATGACTCTGACATCACAAACCTGAGAGACATCGCAGGCACCTTACTGGACTTAGTCGCTCCATTTTCGGCGCTAAATTAGGAGGGTTTGTGATGGGTAATTATGTACAAACAACAACCTCGTATAGTCGCTTTAGAGCTTTGGTTTATCGAACTCTTCATAGACCTTACCTAGCAACTTGTTTAATAAGCTACTGTGTGATCGCATTAATGGTGGTTTTCTATTTGCAACTGCCTCCAAAGTACAGCAGCGATTTTGATATGGTGTTGCCTGGAACTGGCGCCAACAGCAATGTTTCATTGGATGACGTTGGTCAAGTCGTATCATCAACTAGCGCGCCATTTGGGAAAGGTTATAACCCAAGAGTAAACTACAAAGAAATGTTAATGAGCAGAAATTTACTTGAAAGTGCAGCTACTGCTGTGGAACTGGATATTAAAACTTTTGGTCGTCCAAAAGTAAGACTGACCGAGCAAACTTCTATTCTCAATGTCGAGATCAGCGCCAGCTCAGCTAAACTCGCAGAACAAAAAGCTTGGGCACTATTTAATGCGCTCCAAAACCAACTCGAGTTTTTAAGGGCGGATGAAGTCGCACGTAGAGATGACAGCATAAAAGCAGTGCTCGACCAGTATCGCGAGCGCCTAAACATCGCCAGAAACAATATCACCGATTTCCAGCAACGCTCTTTGTTGGTATCCACAGATCAACTAACTCAACACATAGCTACACTTGCTAATTTAAAAGAGCAAATTGTAATGATGAACGCCGAAATTGGCCGCTCAGAATACTATGTATCTCAACTTAGTGTAGACCTAGGTGTTTCACCCTCAATGGCAGGACAAGCATTTGCGCTGCAATCTGATGGCGAGTTTCGGGCCTACTTATCCGAGCTAACTGAATCCTCAGCGCAACTGAGTGAGTATCGCTCTCGGTGGGACGAAGGACATCCTAAAGTAAAAGCTGAGCTCGCAAGATTCGAGCAATCAAAGCAAGCCTTGCGGATCCGCTCTGAAGGTTTAGTTGGACCTCATGCAGCTCATGCTTTTCAGACAATGGACTTAGAAAGTAATCCTAACCGCGCGCAGCTATTCGCAGATCTGATTGGCGCATTTGCTGCAAAAAAAGGCATTGAAGCAAAGCAAGCGGATTTAAAAAACTCAGTACAGATACTTAGTGAGAAAATAAAAGTTTATGCCAGAGAAGCTGCGGAGCTTGATCGTCTAGAACGAGAATTTGACTTAGCGGAAGCAGTATTTACGTCAGCAGCTGCACGTTTAGAAGCAAGTAAAGCCGATGTATTTGCTTCTTATCCTGTCATCCAGTTAATGACGCCACCATCAGTTTCCATCAATGCCAGCAGTCCCAAAAAAAGCTTAGCGATAGCTGCAGCTTTAGCCGCGATGATCTTCTTAACGATGGGTATGCTAATGGTCAACAAGCGCAGAGAGATAGTGTCGGCTATTCTACAAAAACCGGAATAGTTCACGCTTTCCCCAATAACAACAAAAGGAGCTTCCGATGTTATTGAAAACGGCTCTACCGGGTAAGGACAAACATTTCATCAGCACAGAAGAAATGCTTGTTTGGGCAGGACTGGTACTTACTTATCCAATGTTCTTGCTAGGCATGTTATACGTTATGGGATCTGTTATCGGGTGGATAATTATTTTAGTTATTATCTTGCGTATGTACGTACAAACTAATCGAAAATATCCTCCTGTAGCCCCCCTAGTATGGATTTGGGTATGCGCGATGGCAGTAATGCTAATCGCTTTGCTTATCGCTCACAGTGAGTGGTCATTAGGTTTGCCACAAACAATAAAATCCTCCATAGGGTGGATGAAAGGCTGGGCTCTTCTCGCTATTTTTCCTTTAATCGCCAACTTAGCGAAGATCCGTAAAGAAGTTGTCATTCGCGGTGTTTGTATTGTTGCTATTCACACATTTATTTTCGCCATCGTTTCTATCGCTTTCTATGTAGTGAAGCTACCGGGAGATATTTTTCTCTCTCCATTGAAAGTGATTGGTGGCCCTGGTGAAAGTTTTTTTATGGTGAGCTTTTATGGTATTAACCCGGAAACAGGAGCTGGACGGTGGCGTTTTTTCACCCCGTGGGCTCCTGCTGCTGGCTTTATGGCATGTATTTATTTGGTTTTTTGCTTACAGGAAAAAAACACCAAAATACGCCGATGGGCGATTGCTGGATGTTGGGCAATGTTACTGCTTTCACAATCTAGAGCTGGTATGGCTATTTTCATAATGCTTTTTCCACTTGTTATTTTTAGTGATAAATTAAAGGAGCCTTGGCTTCTGATTTGCCTCGGAGTAATTGTTCCGACTGCGTTATTGTTGGGAGAACCAATTTATAATGCAGTCATGGACTCTTATGAAGCCGTAAAACAACAAAGACCAGGTTCTACGCGCGTTAGGCAAGCTCTCGCTAATATTGCCGTTCAACGCTGGCAGATGGAAGCTCCCATCTGGGGACATGGGATTGTCGAACGAGGGCCCAAAATGGTTGAGTTTATGCCTATAGGATCTCACCATAGCTGGTATGGCTTACTATTTGTTAAAGGGATTGTCGGGGCGCTTGCGCTTGCGATTCCAATGATCATTTCCGCACTTTATTTTTTATGGCATGCACAAACGTCAAAGACTTCTCAAATCGCTTTTTGCCTGCTAACCGTATTCATCTGCTACAGTTTTTTCGAAAATTTAGAAATTCTTTCTTATTTGTTTTGGCCAGCCCTACTATGGTTTGGCTTTGCGTTTTCTGAGAAAGATAAATCCAATTCGTCGAGATAAATCTCGACCTACAATTCGAGGTATAAAAAAACCCCAACCAATCGGTTAGAGTTATAAAAAGTGGTACCAGTGGGCGGACTCTTAACTTGTATTAGCGCAACCCGCGTGGCGACCAAGTCCAGCTCCAAAAGGCTGGTCTGTAGAGAGAAAACAACCCTTTGAGATAAGACCAATTCGTTCGTCGAGATAAATCTCGACCTACAATTTGAGGCGTAAAAAAACCCTTGCTAAAAAGCAAGGGTTATAAAAAGTGGTACCAGTGGGCGGACTCTTAACCTTTATTAGCGCCACCCGCGTGGCACCCAAGTCCGATGCCATAATTTCAAAGCATAAATTTGAGGTATAAAAAAACCCTTGCTAAAAAGCAAGGGTTATAAAAAGTGGTACCAGTGGGCGGACTCTTAACCTGTATTAGCGCCACCCGCGTGGCGACCAAGTCCAGTACCGCAAAGACGGTCTATCGAGATAAACCAATCCATTGAGATAAGGCCAATTCATTCGTCGAGATAAATCTCGACCTACAATTCGAGGCATAAAAAAACCCTTGCTAAAAAGCAAGGGTTATAAAAAGTGGTACCAGTGGGCGGACTCTTAACCTGTATTAGCGCCACCCGCGTGGCGACCAAGTCCAGTACCGCAAAGACGGTCTATCGAGATAAACCAATCCATTGAGATAAGGCCAATTCATTCGTCGAGATAAATCTCGACCTACAATTCGAGGCATAAAAAAACCCCAACCAATCGGTTAGGGTTATAAAAAGTGGTACCAGTGGGCGGACTTGAACCGCCACGCCCGAAGGCAACGGATTTTGAATCCGTCATGTCTACCAATTCCATCACACTGGCATAATTTTTCTTTCATCTTCTAAAACAAGAGAAAATAAAGAAAAACCACTTTGAGCTCAGGCTTTTTTTATTTGCCTTCGTCTCTATGCTTTGCATTATACAAAGGCGATTAAGAACGGCAAGTAATTTTTTTGCAATAAGGCGTTAACTGCTTGTTATTTGCGCACACGTTGTTAAATATTGCCCTAAAGTCAACTTTATTCCTGCTAAAACGACGACGATAAGATGTTGCTAATCCATTAGTTAACGTAATTCAGTAAACGTTTTATCGGTTTATGTGTAAAATACTCCGCAACCTTGTAATTATGAGAGTTGTTATGTCACATTTTGCTCCAGCGAATTTCAGCCGTCGCTTGGCTTCACTTATCTACGACAGCTTAGTGGTCATCGCGTTCGCAATGCTGACTACCGTGTTATTTTTACTAACCATCAATGCCTTAATTTCAGTTAACGTGCTCGCGCTCGGCAATCATGAAGACGTATCGGCGCTTATCCAAGCGGATCCTATCTTATATACACTCCGAGCCACGTTATTGGTGTTGGTTTCGGTGTTATTTTTTGCTTATTTTTGGACTAAGAGCGGCCAAACTATCGGTATGCGCGCGTGGCGTTTAAAAGTGCAAACCCCCGATGGAGCATTGTTAACCTGGCCAAAAGCAATCGCTCGTAGCCTATGCGCGCTACTAGGACTGGGTAACCTAATTGTGTTGTTAGACTTTAAAAAGAAAAGAGCGCTCCAAGACATGCTGTGTGGCACTGAAGTGGTAGTACTAAGCAAAGAGGAAAATAAAAAGGTGTATAACAGCTTAGACTAATCTAAGCTTCAAATAGCAGCTTATTGACTACCCATATTCATAAAAAATATAGGCCTCAATACGAGGCCCATTTTTACTTAGTTCATAACGTTAATTTTGCTTCTTCAACAGATGGATAGCCAGCCCAATAAATAACAAGCTTGGCATTAACGCGCCAACCACCGGTGGCACTTGATATACCATCACGATAGGGCCAAAAATTTCATTACTCAGATGGAAAGCTAAGCCTGTTACCACGCCCATAATAATCCGCGCGCCCATGCTCACCGTCCTCAGTGGCCCGAAGATAAATGACAAAGCCACCAGCAGCATTACCCCAATCGTCAGCGGCTGCATCACCTTACGCCACAGCGCGAGTTCATAGCTACTTGAATCTTGCTCATTTTGCTTTAGATAAGCGAGAAATGACCATAACCCTGTAAAAGACAAAGCATCGGGCTCTATCGATACAACACCTAGCCTGTCTTCACTTAATTCAGACTCGTAGAGCATTGATTTTGAATAATGCGTTGTAATTTGCTGTTGATCGATATGCACTTCTTCCACGTCTTGTAATTGCCAACCGTTAGATATGCTTTGCGCCGACTGAGCGCGTACGATTTTTGCTAGAGTTAGTGAGTCATCGAAATAATAAATTGCGATATCTTTAAGCTTACCGTTTTTTTCAACATTACCAATGTTAATAAAATTGCCGCCATCTTTCGCCCAAACACCACGCTGAGCGCTGTAGACTTCACCACCATAAATTGCTTCGTTTTTTAACCGTTTTGCGGTTTGCTCCGCTTTTGGTGCGCCCCACTCTCCAAGCGCCATCATCAGTAACGCCAGTACCACTGCCGTTTTCATCACCGACATAATGATTTGAAGACGTGACCACCCTGCCGCTTGCATCACAATAAGCTCACTGCTTGAAGCAAGTGCACCCAAGCCGATCAAGCCGCCTATCAGCGCAGCCATAGGGAAAAACACGACGATATCGCTTGGCATGCTGTATATGGTATAGAGCATAGCACCGAGTAAATCATAGCTGCCACGACCAACCGAACGCAGCTGCTCAATAAATTTAATAAGCGTATTGATCCCAACAAAAACTAATAGCGCGAAACCTGTGGTTTGTAAGATGCTACGCCCTAAGTACCAATCTAGCGTCTTCATCATACCGTCGTCTCCCGTTTCATAAATACCGAGCGAACCCATACTCCAAAAGGTCTTCCTTTCGCAATTAAATAAACGCCAATAAAGAGCACACTTAAGTGGATCCACCAGAGGCCGACTGAGGCTGGCACTTTTTCCTCGGCTAGCAAGAACTTGCCTGCATTAAGTAAAATAAAATAGCCCAAATACAGGGTAATCGCTGGCACGAGCTTGGCAAACTTGCCTTGTCTTGGGTTAACCACACTCAAAGGAACTGCAAGTAAAGTGAGTAGTAAAATGGAGATAGGCACCGATAATCGCAACTGAAATTGTGCTCTGGCCTCTGGTGTATTCATTTCAAGTAACTGTAAGCTTGGAATGGCCTCTAATTTACGGCGCTGATGTTCAATTTCTTGTTCTTTAATTTGCACTTGATAAGTACCAAATTCAGTGCGATTAAGTGCTTGGCTGAAGCCATCAGTCTCGTAACGCTTACCTTCATGAAGGAGTAGTTGCTGCTCACCACTATCAAGCTCAATCACTTCACCTTTTTGCGCATACACTAAACGAGCGGCTTGATTTGAGTCCTTCTCGGGCAATTGCGCCACAAACACTTTGTCTAATTCGCGGCCTTGTTCGCTAATACCGTGAACAAATACCACCGCTTTTTCATTGCCCGTTTGCTGAAATCTACCGGCTCTAAGAGTAGATAGCCCCGATTCCGCATCGGCTTGCTCTCTTAGTTGGTACTCTTTTTCGCTCGCCCAAGGTGCAATATACATACTCACGCAAGCGGCCAGTAATGCAAAAAATACACTAGAGACTAAAGTCACCCTAACGACATACCACTCGCTGACCCCGCAAGCGCGCAGCACCGTCATTTCACTGTCGGCGTAGATGCGACTATAGGCTAAGATGATCCCAAGAAAGAGACTAAGCGGTAAAATATATCCGGCCAACTGTGGCAGTTTCAACGCAAGCATAGCAAGTACTAACTTACCCGGTATACTCCCTTCAGACGCAGAGCTCAGAATGAGTACAAATTTTTGTGACAAAAATATTGTCATTAAGGTGAGAAAAACCGCAACCTGAGATTTTAGTACTTCACCCGTTAAATAGCGGAAAATAAGCAATGTTCGTCCCTATAAAACGTCTTGTTTCACTGGAATAGTGGGAAAAATTGAGTAAACTGATTATTTTAGTCACTTTATTATATGTCAATGCGCCGGAATATCCTACCTAAGGTTAAAGTATATTCATGACTTTAATGTAGGAAAGTGTGCTGGCATAAAAAGTTCAAAATGACATGACAAAGACTCAGGAGTCGCAATGGAATTCAGCGTTAAAAGTGGTAGTCCAGAGAAACAGCGTAGCGCATGTATTGTTGTAGGTGTATACGAGCCACGCCGTCTCTCACCAATTGGTGAACAGCTGGATAAAATAAGCGAAGGCTATATCTCAAATTTACTTAGACGTGGTGATCTTGAAGGCAAACCAGGACAAGTTCTACTTCTTCACCATGTACCAAATGTATTAAGCGAACGCGTTTTGTTAGTGGGTTGTGGTAAGGAAAGAGAGCTCGACGATAAACAATACAAACAAATTATCTCCAAGACCATCAATACGTTAAATGAAACTGGCTCAATGGAAGCGGTATGTTTCCTGACTGAGCAACATGTTAAAGGTCGTGATACTTACTGGAAAGTTCGCCAAGCGGTCGAGACCACACAAGATTGCCTATATACTTTTAATCAACTAAAAAGCAAAAAGAGCGAGGCTAGACGCCCGCTACGTAAAATCGTCTTTAACGTACCAACGCGTCGTGAATTAACAATAGGTGAGAGCGCGATTGAGCACGGTCTTGCTATCGCAGCAGGCAGTAAACTGTGTAAAGACGTTGCGAATATGCCACCAAATATCTGCAACCCTCGTTATCTGGGCGAGCAAGCACAACAGCTGGCTGAAGACTTTGATAACGTTACGGTTAATCTTGTTGGTGAACAAGAAATGGAAGAGTTAGGTATGCACTCATACCTAGCGGTTGGTCGTGGTAGTCGCAACGAGTCAGTGATGTCGGTTATCCACTATAACGGTGGTGATGAAGGCCAAGCACCAATCGTATTCGTAGGTAAAGGCTTAACATTTGACTCGGGTGGTATTTCTATCAAGCCTGGCGAAGCGATGGATGAAATGAAATACGACATGGGCGGAGCCGCGGGTGTACTTGGCTTAATGCGAGCCATCGTACAAATGCAACTACCACTTAATGTGATTGGTGTTTTAGCTGGCTGCGAAAATATGCCTGGGGGCGATGCTTACCGTCCGGGCGATATTTTAACCACTATGTCAGGTCAAACCGTTGAAGTACTCAATACGGATGCCGAAGGACGCTTAGTACTGTGTGATGCACTCACTTACGTTGAAGCATTCGAGCCAGAAACCGTTGTCGATGTTGCGACACTAACTGGGGCATGTATTGTTGCGCTTGGTAGCCATGCGACAGGTTTATTATCCAACCATAACCCGCTTGCCCATGATTTGCTAAAAGCGTCAGAACAAAGTGGCGACAGAGCGTGGCAACTGCCACTTTGGGATGATTATCAAGAACAACTTGAGAGCCCATTTGCTGACTTTACGAACTTAGGTGGTCGCGCAGCTGGCACAATTACAGCCGCATGTTTCTTGTCCAAGTTTACGAAAAAGTACAACTGGGCGCATTTAGACATTGCAGGTACTGCATGGCGCAGCGGTAAGAACAAAGGCGCTACAGGTCGTCCTGTTCCTATGCTGATGCAATATTTACTTAACCGCGCCAATATCACGGACACACAGCAAGATTAATAGTCCAGTCGCGACTCATAATAAGTATAGGTCGTGACATAAAGTCGCTGCTACACAAGGTTAACCCAAACTGTAGCAGCGGGTTTTTCACACGACTATATTCAGCGCCAAATTAAGACGACAAAACAACTAAACCACCTCAGCAAGCGCTTCCTACCACTTGCCATATTTTATTCTTCTTCTCTTGCTTCTTGATTGATGGTATTGCCTTTATATGGCAGAATACAGGCTTATTTATGTGCATTTAAGTGGCGCTATATTTAGTTTTAAACTAAGCCGCGCATACTGATTTTCTTCGTTTACGCTATCACGGTAAATAAGATTACAGATATTGAGCAGCTGTGGAGCCTGAGGCAAACCTCGGTACTCCTCGCAATTGGTATTATTATCATGACTATCAAAGCGCGCTTTTACGTGTTAAAACAAAACGATGAGCCGGAGATTAGCGTTCCGGCTCATTTTGATCTGGCAGCACAAACTGCGGCGAGCTTATATCAAGCTGGACACCGTATCTTTGTTAACGTCGATAATACTGACGACGCTCATTTATTCGATGAGCACCTTTGGTGTTTTGACGCAGACAGATTTGTGCCCCACAACTTACAAGGCGAAGGCCCCAAAGGCGGCGCACCAGTGGAAATTGGCACTATGCCTCCTGCTGCTCGTCGCCCCGTGCTCATTAATCTGGCTCGGGTCGTCCCTGACTTTATTCGTCGCTTTGAACAGGTGATAGATTTTGTGCCTGTTGAAGCCAGCGCTAAGCAAGCCGCGCGAGAACGCTTTAAGCAACTTCGTGCACTTGGCGCAACAATTTCCACTGAAGACATTGAGAAATAGCATTTTTAGGGTTCTGTGTAATGGATAAAACCTACAATCCACAAGATATTGAACAGTCTTTGTATCAAGACTGGGAGTCAAATGGCTACTTTAAGCCATCAGGCAATGGTGACGCATACTCGATTATGATCCCACCGCCGAATGTCACAGGTAGTCTACACATGGGCCACGCGTTCCAAGACACTATCATGGACACTTTGATCCGCTACCAGCGTATGAAAGGTAAGAACACGCTATGGCAAGTGGGCACCGACCACGCAGGTATTGCAACTCAGATGGTGGTTGAACGTAAGCTTGCAGCCGAAGAAGGTAAATCACGCCATGATTTAGGCCGTGACGAGTTCATCAATAAAATATGGGAATGGAAAGACCAATCAGGTGGCACAATTACTAAACAGTTACGCCGCTTAGGTGCATCTGTAGATTGGGATAGAGAACGTTTTACGATGGATGACGGCCTGTCTGAAGCGGTAAAAGAAGTATTCGTTCGCCTATATCAAGATGACTTAATCTACCGTGGTAAGCGCCTAGTTAACTGGGATCCTAAATTACACACTGCGATTTCTGATTTAGAAGTTGAGAATAAAGACAAGCAGGGCCACATGTGGAATTTGCGCTATCCACTTGCGGATGGCGTAACCACCAAAGATGGTAAAGACTACATTATCGTAGCAACCACTCGTCCAGAAACCATGCTTGGTGATACTGGCGTTGCGGTAAACCCGGACGATGAACGTTACCAAGACTTAATTGGTAAAGAAATTCTACTTCCTATCGTCAACCGTCGCATTCCTATCGTTGCTGATGAACATGCAGATATGGAAAAAGGCACGGGCTGCGTAAAAATCACGCCAGCACACGACTTTAACGATAACGAAGTTGGTAAGCGTCATGAGCTGCCAATGATCAACGTGTTCAACAAAGACGCAGCTGTTCTGAATACGGGTGAGTGCTTTACTTTTGATGGTAAGCCACTTGAAGCGATGGATGCCCCAATTCCAGAGCGTTTCCACGGCCTTGACCGTTTCGATGCGCGTAAGCAAATCGTTGACGAGTTTGAGCAGCTTGGTCTACTTGAGAAAATCGACGATCACAGTCTAACCGTTCCTTACGGTGACCGCTCTGGCGTAGTTATCGAGCCACTACTTACCGATCAGTGGTATGTTCGCGTAGCTCCTCTTGCAGAGCCTGCGGTAAAAGCGGTAGAAGATGGTGATATTCAATTCGTACCTAAGCAATACGAGAACATGTACTTCTCTTGGATGCGTGATGTTCAAGACTGGTGTATTTCCCGTCAGCTTTGGTGGGGCCACAGGATCCCAGCTTGGTATGATAATGAAGGTAATGTATATGTTGGCCGTGACGAAGCAGAAGTTCGTCAAAACCATAACCTTGATGCAAGCGTAGTACTTACACAAGATGAAGACGTACTAGACACTTGGTTCTCTTCAGCACTGTGGACTTTCTCAACATTAGGTTGGCCTGAAAACACAGAAGATCTAAAGGTATTCCACCCTTCAGATACCTTGGTTACTGGTTTCGACATTATCTTCTTCTGGGTAGCTCGCATGATCATGATGACCATGCACTTCATCAAAGATGAAGATGGTAAACCTCAAGTTCCATTTAAGACCGTTTATGTGACTGGCCTTATTCGCGATGAAAATGGCGATAAGATGTCTAAGTCAAAGGGTAACGTGTTAGACCCACTAGACATGATTGACGGTATCGATCTTGAGAGCCTAGTGACTAAACGTACTGGCAACATGATGCAGCCACAACTTGCTGCAAAAATTGAGAAAAACACGCGCAAAACATTTGCCGATGGTATTGAAGCACACGGTACTGACGCGTTGCGTTTCACTCTTGCAGCAATGGCGTCAACGGGACGTGATATCAACTGGGATATGAACCGTCTTGAAGGTTACCGTAACTTCTGCAACAAGCTTTGGAATGCTAGCCGTTATGTATTGATGAACACAGAAGAACAAGACTGTGGCTTCAACGATAACGAAAAAGTGTATTCTCTAGCGGATCGTTGGATTTTAGGCCAATTCCAAAATACGGTTAAGGTGTTCTCTGAGCACTTGGACAACTATCGTTTTGACCTTGCGGCAAACACCATTTATGAGTTCACATGGAACCAATTCTGCGACTGGTATCTAGAGCTAACTAAACCAATTCTATTTAAAGGCAATGAAGCGCAGCAGCGGGGTACACGCCATACGCTTATCACCGTGTTGGAAGGCTTACTTCGTTTGATGCACCCACTAATGCCTTATATCACAGAGACCATTTGGCAACGTGTAGCACCAATCGCAGGTGTCGAAGCGAAGACAATTATGCTTGAAGCGTTCCCTGTATTCGACGAAAGCAAAGTTGATGCGCAAGCGATGGCTGACCTTGAGTGGGTGAAGCAATTTATTATCGCTATCCGTAACATTCGTGGTGAAATGGATATCAGCCCAAGTAAGCCGTTAAACGTGCTACTTACTGGTGCAAGCGAAGATGACAAACGTCGTCTAGAAGAAAACCAAGCTTTCTTAAGCGCATTAGCGAAACTGGAAACGGTAGACTTACTCGCAAGCAAGGACGAAGCACCAGCTTGTGCAACTGCATTTATTGGCGACCTTGAGATTATGATCCCAATGGCAGGCCTGATTGATGTTGAAGCAGAACTTGCGCGTATTGCTAAGCAGCTTGAAAAAGCAGAAAAAGGTCTTGAGCAGGTTGAGAAAAAACTTGCGAACGAAAAGTTTGTAAGCAATGCACCTGAAGCAGTACTTGCTAAAGAGAAAGCAAAGTTAGCTGAGTTTAGCGATGCAAAAACGAAGCTACTTGAACAAAAAGCCAAGATAGAAAGCTTATAATCGCTTTCTATCTTGGCTGGTTTTATACCATTTCGAAAATTAAAAAAGCCGCATATTGCGGCTTTTTTAATGAGTAAATTGGTATGAGATTTACTGTTGCTCAAATAGGCTATCGGTACTTAACCCTTCGTGTTGTAAAATGTCTTTTAAGCGTCTCAACGCCTCAACTTGAATTTGTCTTACACGCTCTCTCGTTAGCCCGATTTCGCGACCAACATCCTCAAGCGTAGACGGTTCATAACCAAGCAAGCCAAAGCGTCGCGCTAGCACTTCTCGCTGTTTTGGATTTAATTCTCCCAACCAATCAACAATGTGTTTGTTAATATCGTTGCTCTGCACTTCGGTTTCTGGACCACCGCCTTTTTCATCCGCGATAATATCCAGCAGTGCTTTGTCGTTTTCACCACCAATAGGCGTATCAACCGAAGTGATCTTTTCATTTAGACGGAGCATCTTACTGACTTCTTCGACGGGTCTGTCGAGACATTCAGCGATTTCTTCTGCGGTAGGTTCATGATCTAGCTTTTGTGTCAATTCACGTGCGGTACGCAGGTAAACGTTAAGCTCTTTGACAACATGAATAGGCAAACGAATGGTACGAGTTTGGTTCATGATCGCGCGTTCGATGGTTTGGCGGATCCACCAAGTTGCATAAGTAGAAAATCTAAATCCACGTTCCGGATCAAACTTTTCCACCGCTCGGATGAGACCTAAATTACCTTCTTCAATAAGGTCAAGTAATGCCAAGCCGCGGTTGTTATAACGTCGAGCGATTTTAACCACTAATCTCAAGTTACTCTCTATCATCCGTTTACGAGAGGCTTCACAACCTTTTAATGCTTTGCGCGCGAAGTAAACTTCTTCTTCTGCACTAAGCAGTGGGGAAAATCCAATTTCACCTAAATAGAGTTGAGTGGCGTCTAAGTTTTTAACCACCTCATCTTTGGCAAAAACTTCTTCATTTTCTTCAAGATCTTCAAGTAGTTCGTCTTTCGGCTCGTCAATATTTTCGTCGTCGAGCGTGTCTAACTCTGGAGTTGATTTCGTAGGTAATTTTGCAGTGTGAGCCATAAGTATTCTCCCCAAGCGAATAAAAGTAAGGGTACTCGAACCAATCGATGTACTCGCATTACTTTATGGCAAGTATTTTGCCGGGTTTACAGCTTGACCTTTAAAACGGATCTCAAACCTAAGTGCCGTTTTAGAAGCATCTGTACTACCCATTTCGGCAATTTTATCCCCAACTTTAACTTTTTGCTGTTCTCTGACGAGTAACTTAGCGTTGTGGGCATATGCACTTAGATAATCATCTGTATGTTTCAAAATGATTAAATTACCATACCCACGCAACGCACTCCCTGCATATACCACTACACCGCCAGCAGCAGCCTTAACTGAAGTACCCGGCTTATTAGAGATCTCCAATCCCTTATAACCATTTTCTTTAATGGAAAACTGACGAGTCACCTTGCCTTCAGCAGGCCATTTCCATAGTACCTTATTATTATACAAAGCCTTGGTACTACTAGATTTTTGTGTGGCTTGCCTTTGAACATACTCTCGTTGATTTGGCTTATCAAGCTCTTTTTTGGATGTTTTGTTACTTTTTTGTTTTAAAGACTGAGACTTGTGGTTTACTTTCGTGTATTTTGTGTTCTTTTTGTTTTTATTTCTGGGATACTCTAAGCGTATAACCTGATCCGGGTAAATAGTGTACGGAGGCTTAATTTTATTGATTTTCGCGAGTGTTCTTACATCTTTATTAGCGCTAAAAGCAATTGCAAATAAAGTATCGCCTTTTTTTACTTTGTAACTGCTCCCGTTAATATTAATTTTATGTGTCGAACTGGTCTTACCAGAGTATAAAGTTGTTACAGGTGCAGGCGTATGATTTGACGAGCAGGCAACAAGCAGGCCGCTTAAACAAATCGATATGATGACCTGAGACTTGTGCATTACTTATATTTTCCAGTGCTACTATCAACGACTATCATATCAATCTAACTTAATTTTGCTTGGTTTTCACATTTTACTGGAAAAAATAGTTATATTTTATGGAGTTGTTTTTAAAGCCTGTAAATTAACCGACTTCGCCAGCAACTAAAGGCACAAAGCGTACCGGTGCTAGGGCGTGGCGAATAAACTGCTCGCCCTGTTTAACAAACAAGGTGAGTGTTTGTGCTTCAACCCCGATGGGAATGACCATGGCACCGCCTTCTTCTAGTTGCGCCAACAACTCATCTGGAACTGATTGTGCAGCGGCTGTAACAATGATCCCAGCAAAGGGCGCTTTTGAAGCCCAGCCTTTCCAACCGTCTCCATGTCTCATCGTAACATTGTATAAGTCCAGCAAATGCAGCCTTCTGCGCGCTTGCCACTGCAGCGACTTGATCCGTTCAATGCTAAAGACCTGCTCAAACACTTGCGCAAGCACGGCGGTCTGATAACCAGAGCCCGTACCCACTTCCAATATGCGCCCCTTAACACCCACTTGCTTTAACACTTCAGTCATTTTTGCGACGATAAAAGGTTGAGATATCGTTTGCCCTTGGCCGATAGGGAGTGCTGTATTTTCATATGACTTATGTTTAAGCACTTCATCGACAAACATATGCCTAGGCGTGTTTGCGATGGCATTGAGTACCATTTTATCTTCTACGCCTTGCTGTTTTAGCAGTTCCACCAGCGCGTTGGCACTGCCCTGATAATTATTCAGCACATACGCCTCTTAAGATAACCAGCTCGCCACGGCATCTAAGCTCTCATAAGCCGTCATATCTACCTTGAGCGGTGTGATAGCGGCATAACCGTTGTTTACAGCATGAAAATCCGTGCCTTCACCAGCGTCACTTTCATGACCTAACGTGCCATACCAGTAAACACTTCGACCCCACGGGTCTATTTGTTCGGTCATGGTATCCGCTTTATGGCGTGAGCCTAATCGAGTGACTTTGATCCCTTTTAAGTCACTTAATGGAATATCAGGGACGTTGATATTAATGATTTGGTCTTTTGGTAGCGGGTGGTTTGCAAGCTTTTTAATGATCTCTACCGTGACATGTGCTGCCGTTTCGTAGTGGGCTTCATTTTTAGAGCAAAGAGAAACGGCAATCGCAGGTAAGCCCACATGTCGACCTTCAGTGGCCGCCGCAACAGTACCTGAATACAGCGTATCATCGCCAAGGTTAGCGCCATTGTTGATCCCTGCAACGACTAAATCCGGCAATTCATCCATCAGTTTGTTCACTCCAAGGTGAACACAGTCGGTTGGCGTGCCATTCACGGAGATAAAACCATTATCTAGCGTAGTCGCTCTGAGTGGGTTTAATAAGGTTAATGAGTTACTCGCACCGCTACAATTTCTATCTGGACCAATGACGGTTACGTCCGCGATTTGTGATAACGCTTGATACAAGATAGCAATGCCCTTGGCGTGAACACCATCGTCATTACTCAATAGGATCTTCATATTTCACCTCTTTTTCTTGTTAGACAATGAGTATCTCACTGCTGTATCGACTCTTCATGTTTATTAAACTTTTTACTGGCATCTTTATGATTAACAAGCTCTCTGAGCAGCGCCGTGGCAAAAGTTCCTTTTGGTAAACTGAATTCAAGGGTTAGCGTACTGTCGTCAGCCATACTCACCTTTAGCGCTTCGGGTATTAATCTAAGCGCTCTACGCTCATTTTTCATCCCAAATTCTGCCAATCCTTCGTGCCATTTAGCAAAAGGTGCCAACCATTCACGCTCTTGCGGCAATAAGCCCCTTTCACCTTTACCAACCAATGGCGCCGAAAGCAAAATATCGCCATTCAGTAACCGCTCGATGAGTTCGCAATCAATCTCTGAGTCAAAAAAGGCGTTACTACCGCTCAGTAAAAAGATTTCACGGTGCCAAGTCGTTGCCAAACCATGCTCTGCCACGCGGCGACTGACGACTTCGTTGAACAGATGAGAGCGAGCGGCTGAAAGCACCAGCCCTCGGAGCTTTTTATCGCGGATCTTTTCACCGTCAAATAACCTATCTGCCATGGCTAAGTTGTGGCCATCATGACCAAAACGTTGTTCTCCAAAATAATTAGGAACCCCTTGGCGTACAGCATTAATACGCGACAGAATATCAAGTGGAGCAGTCACGTTTCTGAGGGTAATGGCAAAACGATTACCCTTATGACAACCTGTTTTTAACTTTCGATTGTGCCGTATTTGTTGCACCACAAAAATAGAGTCACTATTTAATGCACTAAAATCTGTCGACTTTTTAATTGGCACCGGCACACTAAACCACTGCGTACAAACACCGTGTCTGTCTTTAATCCCAGCATAGCTGACATCTCGCGGTGAAATTTGGGCAAATTCTGCAAGCTTTTTAGCGACAAATGCGGTGTTTTCTCCCTTTTTAATGATCTGCAAACAAACGTGCTCACCTTCACCAGTAAAAGGAATATCTAAAATTTCTTCGACTCTAAAGTCTTCTGGTTGTGACTTATAATCGCCGTCAGATAACGGTTTGCCATAAAGATAATTGAGTGTCTTCATGCTTTTACCAATAGCACCACGGCATGGCTTGAGATCCCTTCTTTACGTCCTTCAAAGCCCAGTTTTTCGGTGGTGGTTGCTTTAACATTAACTTGGTCTAGCTGCGCTTCACAATCCGCAGCAAGATTACCGCGCATCGCATCAATATGCGGTCGCATTTTTGGTGCTTGTGCGACAATCGTGACGTCGATATTGCCTATTTGATAGCCAAGCGCTTTCACTTGTTCCATCACGCGGCGTAATAAAATACGACTGTCGATATTTTCAAATTCACTCGCGGTATCAGGAAAGTGCTTACCAATATCTCCCAGCGCAAGCGCACCCAACAAGGCGTCACACAAAGCATGAATTGCCACATCACCATCGGAATGAGCAATAAAGCCCTGTTCGTAAGGAATTTTTTCCCCACAAATCGTCAATGGGCCGGCTCCACCAAATTTATGAACATCAAATCCGTGGCCAATTCTAATCATGCTGTTTACCTTGTTGTTGAATTATAAACTCCGCCAGAGGTAAATCCTCCGGAGTGGTGATCTTAATATTATCTGTGCGTGCGGCTATCAACTGAACTGGTTTTTTTTGTAATTCCATCGCTGATGCTTCATCTGTAACATTGGCGCCTTGCGCTAACCCAAGCTCCAATGCCGCCAATAACTCTTCATACTTAAACATTTGCGGTGTGAAAGCCTGCCATAGAGACTCTCTTGGCACCGTTTTTTGCACCAATTCAGTACCACATTTAATCGTATCTTTAACTTTGGCAGCCAGTATGCCACCTTGTCCTTCATTAACACACTTTGCTATCAAGTGATGAATATCTTCAAGCGCTACTAAAGGTCGAGCCGCATCATGAACTAACACCCAATCAGGGCGACTTGGTGCCAACGCTTTTAGCGCCAGTAAAACGGAGTCGGCACGTTCTTGTCCACCTTCACAGTGGCTAAAACGGCTATCAGGCAGTAACGCCGATGAAAAATATCCATCTTCTTTGGAAACGGCGACCATAAATTGATCGACGCACTCAAGTCCAGCTAGTTTTTCCAGTGTGTGTACTAAAATCGGTTTGCCTAATAGTGGAATATATTGTTTAGGCATCTGCGCCTGCATACGGCTGCCAACCCCAGCAGCTGGGATGACGACTGCAAGTTTATCGTTTCTTTTCATGAGGTACTTTCGGTAATACACGGATAAAAGTTTCGCCAGGTTTAATCATGCCAAGTTCATGACGGGCACGCTCCTCAACTCCTTCAAGGCCGAGCTTTAAATCTTCGATATCCGCTTTTAATAATTTATTTCGTTTACTGAGATTAGCATTGGTTTCTTGGTGCGATTTAACCACGGATTTTATCCGAGTGTAGTCCTCCACGCCGTTGTGGCCGAACCAAAGTCTGTACTGAATAAATAGCGCTAAACCCAACAGCGCTAACTGAAAAAATCGCATTGCTTAATCCAAACTTCTGTTTTTTGAGTCGATTAGGATCACTGACTCATTTTTGTTTTTTGTACTTGTGGCCAATTAATTGAACTGGCAAGTAGCATTTCTCTTAGTGTCAGCCTTCGTGGTACTACCGCTTTGCCAAAATGCCAAGAGTGGCCACAACAGGCTGCGACCATTAACGCTTTAGTCGGCTTGAGCAATTGTACACGCGCTTCATCACTTGCTTGTAAGCTATTGCCATTAACACTAAACCAGCCAAATTGGTTGCAGTGCAATTTGTCAGCCTCACCCACTTGGTCGACACTGTCGAGCCTAACCGTTGTCCCTGTCGGTTCTGCGTATAGCACAGGAACCACCAGCCCTACTTTCACCTTAGTAGTAAAAAATGCTGCGTTGGCAGCCTCATCACATTTAGGCTGTGATTTTTGCTTAGCTAACCAACATCCATTAAAACTATCTAGCTCAAGCGGGACATCACCATGAATAATATGTGTGGCCGCGCGCTCAACATAATACGGCAGGCTGTTTAACAAACGCTGAAGGCGAGTATGATCGGAGAGTTCAGCAAGTTTCGGCAACTCTCTGGCATAAAATACGTTTACAAGCTCGGCAAATACAAGGCGAGATGCTTCGTCATACCAGATTGTATTTTGCTGTTGCTCCAAAACGCCTCCCGTCAATGCAATCTACTTTAGTAGACTGGTGTACATCCTTTATACACTAGCCATGTTTCAAATCAAAGCAAACTGCTCTGTTGTACTTGCTTACGGCTTGGTTCCTAATTTTGCTTGCCCCTCAGCCATAAATTGTACTACTGAACTGCGTTTTTTTCCTATTAAGAAACTACCGTCAGTCAAAAACATAAAGTTCTGCCAACATCGCTTAAATACATCAAAGCGGGTCTCGATCACATCATCTCGAGAGAGACAAAAATACACGGTGGTATTAGCTTGCCAATCAAGAAATTGCTCGATAATTTCAGGAAACGCTTCTCCTGCTTCCCACGGCTGCTCCCAATTGAGGGTCTCTTGCCATGAGTCCGCTTTACCAACCCAGTCGGTTTTATCAAAGAAATCAGGGTGATCTTTTTCGTTGCTTATCATAGTGCTCCAAAGCACCGCAGCACGCGCCGCTGACATTGGTTTTATCAATGCCAGGTCAGATTCTTCGATTGGAAGATCTTTATGTTTGAAAACCCAAGCTTTCTTATAATCGTCCAGCGCAATATAATTCATCTTTAAACACCTTCAGTCTTAATGGCACGGATTATAACATTTCAGCCCGTCACGTACGGCTTTTATTTTTTGGAGCTTGAATTAGTGGATATCACACCTGGAATTTACCGCCACTACAAAGGAAAACTTTATCGTGTGCATGCTTTGGCAACGCACAGTGAAACGCAAGAGAAGCAAGTGGTTTATCAAACCTTATATGGAGATATGAGCTTTTGGGTTCGACCACTTGAAATGTTTTTAGAAGACGTTTTGGTCGAAGGCGAAGCGGTGCCTCGCTTCACCTTAATCGAAACCGAAGCAGGGTTGGCAGCGAAAAGCTGATTGTGGCAAGATGAGTCTATCTCATCTGACCACAAGAAGTTGAATTATGTTTAAAGGTACTGATCAATATATTGCTACCTCTGCACTACAACAGGCCGTGAATGCGGCCATCGTTTTAGAAAAACCACTCCTAATTAAAGGTGAACCTGGCACAGGCAAGACCTTACTCGCCGAAGAACTGGCAAAAAGTTTAGATACAGAGCTAATCCAATGGCATATAAAGTCAACCACCAAAGCCCAGCAAGGCCTGTACGAATACGATGCGGTCTCGCGTTTGCGCGACAGCCAGCTTGGCGATCCTCGCGTTAACGACGTAGGCAATTACATCATCAAAGGAAAATTATGGCAGGCKTTTACCGCCACAAAACGTCCCGTTTTGCTCATTGATGAAATCGACAAAGCTGATATTGAATTTCCCAATGATCTACTGTTAGAACTCGATAAAATGGAGTTTCATGTCTACGAAACTAACGAGCAAGTAAAGGCAAAGGTGCGCCCTATCGTTATTATTACTTCAAATAATGAAAAAGAGCTACCAGATGCCTTTTTACGCCGCTGCTTTTTCCACTACATCGATTTTCCAAACAAAGAAGAGATGCAGCAAATTGTAGACGTACATTTTCCACATATTAAAGCGAATTTAGTACAACGAGCACTCGAAAGCTTTTTCCAATTACGCGACACACCAAACCTAAAGAAAAAGCCAAGTACGAGTGAGCTACTCGACTGGTTAAAACTATTATTAGCGGAAGATATTTCCCCTGACACGTTGCATGACAAATCTAACCAAGGTGGCCTAATGCCGTTATTTGGTGCGCTACTTAAAAACGAGCAAGATGTTTCTTTGGTTGAGAAACTCGCCTTTATGAGCCGCCGCTGATCATGCTCATAGATTTTGTGCTCACCCTTAGGCGTTACGGTATCAAAGCGAGCCTGCGCGAATTACTAGACTGTTTAGAGGCGCTGGATAAAGAAGTTTGCTTTGCCGATCTAGACGGTTTTTACTTTTTGGCAAAAACCATCTTCGTCAAAGATGAAACCTTGTTTGATAAATTCGACCGTGCGTTTGCTGATTACTTTGAGGGAATAGAATCAATAGACCTCTTCTCACAACTTCAACAGCAGCAATTACCAGAGGATTGGTTGCGTAAAGAGTTTGAGAAATCGCTGTCTGAAGAAGAAAAAGCCAAATTGAACGCCATGGGAGGACTCGATAAGCTCCTTGAAACGCTAAAAGAACGCTTGGCAGAACAACAAAAACGTCACGCAGGCGGCAATAAGTGGGTTGGTACAGGTGGCACTTCGCCTTTTGGCGCTTACGGCTATAATCCTGAAGGAATACGTATTGGCCAAGATGGAAACCGCCATCGCAGAGCAGTAAAAGTCTGGGATAAACGTCAGTATCGTAATCTTGACAGTAATACCGACATCAGCAGCCGTAATATTAAGCTCGCACTCAAGCAGTTGCGTAAATTTGCACGCAGCGGAGCAAGTGATCAGCTCGACCTTAATGAAACCATTCGCGCTACCGCAAGACAAGGCGGCATGTTAGATGTGAAAATGGCTCCTGAGCGACATAACTCAGTGAAGGTATTGATGCTGTTTGATATTGGCGGCTCTATGGATGACCATATCCAGCTTTGCGAACAACTATTCAGTGCCGCACACAGTGAATTTAAGCACCTTGAGTTTTTTTACTTTCATAATTGTGTGTACGAGCATGTTTGGCACGATAATAACCGTCGTGACAGCGAATTGCTTGATACTTATCAGCTAATTAACCGATACGGCTCAGACTATCGACTAATATTTGTTGGTGACGCGACAATGGGTCCCTATGAAATCACCTATCCCGGCGGTAGCGTAGAGCATTGGAATCAAGAAGCAGGTGCTACTTGGCTGAATCGTTTAACCAATCACTTTAGTAAGGTGGCTTGGCTTAACCCTCAGCCGCAAAGCTATTGGTCTTATTACCATTCGATAGAGCTAATAAATCAACTAATGCAAGACCGAATGTATCCGCTAACAATAGAGGGACTAAGTCAGGCGTTTAAAGAGTTAAGCTAAAGCAGTGCTGCTTGCAAGGTAAGCACCTTGCAAGCAATGATGCGAAGTTAGTCATTCGCTTCGATAGGTTCTAGTTGTAGTTTTGAAGCAATCAATACGGCTTGAGTACGATTATAGACACCCAACTTTCTGAAGATAGCAGTGATATGTGCTTTCACCGTTGCCTCTGAAATATTTAGCTCGTAGGCAATTTGCTTATTCAGCAAGCCTTCGTGTAAATATTGCAGCACTTTATATTGTTGCGGTGTGAGCGAGGCCACTTGCTGAGCAAGTTCTTTGTCTTCACCTTCAAGTTCAGCCACTTTATCTTTCATGCCTTCTGGCAACCACGTATCACCTTCGAGCACTTGCTCTATGGCTTCGGTAATTTGTTCTACTGACGCCGCTTTTGGGATAAAACCCATCGCGCCATATCCCATCACTTTAGAGATGATAGAAAGATCTTCGCTTCCCGAAACCACAACAACTGGAAGACTTGGATGATCCTCACGGATCCGAATTAGTCCATATAAATCACCATTGCCCGGCATATGTAAATCGAGCAGGAGTAGGTCTAGTTCTTCTTGTTGTTGTAAGACCGAGAGCGTAGTGTCAAAGTTTTCAGATTCGAATACCTCTAATCCTTCAAACTGCGCTTTTAGAGCCCCCTTAAGCGCCTCTCGAAATAGAGGATGATCATCCGCGATTAAAAACTGATACATGCTATGCTCCTAAAAAATCGGCTGTTATCGTAAAGATAACAGCCGTTATAGTATGTTTATATTAGGTCGCAATTCAAGTTATTCAGTTAACGATTCAATCTATTCTCGATTAATTCATCAACCACACTCGGATCGGCAAGTGTAGAAGTATCTCCTAACTGTTGATACTCATTGGCTGCAATCTTACGCAAAATCCGGCGCATAATTTTACCTGAACGGGTTTTAGGTAAACCTGGAGACCATTGGATCATGTCAGGGGTTGCAATTGGGCTTAGCTCTTTACGCACCCAATTTCTCACCTCTTTAGTTAACTCGTCTGATACCGCTACTCCTTCATTTGGCGTGATATAGACATAGATCCCTTGGCCTTTAATATCGTGTGGATAGCCCACCACAGCCGCTTCAGCAACCGCTTCGTGAGCGACTAACGCACTTTCAATTTCAGCAGTACCGAGGCGGTGGCCTGAAACGTTAAGTACATCATCCACACGACCGGTGATCCAGTAGTAACCGTCTTCATCACGGCGACAACCATCGCCCGTAAAATAAACGCCCGGATAAGCCGAGAAGTACGTTTGTTCAAAGCGCTCATGGTCGCCATAAACCGTACGAGCTTGTGAAGGCCAGCTATCCAAAATCACCAGATTACCTTCGGTTGCGCCTGTGAGCATATTACCTTCCGCATCAAATAGTGCAGGAGCAATACCAAAGAATGGACGGGTCGCAGAACCCGGCTTAAGTGCAGTAGCGCCAGGCAGTGGCGTGATCATGATGCCACCAGTTTCGGTTTGCCACCAAGTATCGACGATAGGACAATCGCTATTACCAATTTGTTCGTAATACCAAGACCAAGCCTCTGGATTAATTGGCTCACCGACCGAGCCCAAAATACGTAAACTATCGCGCTTAGAACTTGCAGTCGGCTCGTCACCTTTCGCCATCAAAGCACGGATCGCAGTAGGTGCAGTATAAAGGATTGTCACACCATGTTTATCAACAATTTCACCCATACGCCCAGACGTAGGATAGGTTGGCACGCCTTCGAATACAACTTGAGTACAACCATTCACAAGTGGACCATAGGCAATATAACTATGACCTGTGATCCAACCCACATCCGCGCTACACCAGTAAATATCATCCTCTTGCAGATCGAATACATACTCATGGGTCATTGATGCATACACTAGGTATCCACCTGTAGTATGAACTACCCCTTTAGGCTGACCGGTAGAGCCCGAGGTATAAAGAATAAAGAGCGGATCTTCCGCATTCATCATTTCAGGTTCACATTCAGCAGGTTTATCAGCAACTAATTCATGCCACCATACGTCGTGAGTATTCCATTCAACATCGCCACCTGTTAATTGATGCACAACCACATGCTCGATAGTGGTGACGCCAGCTTGCGCTACCGCCTCATCAACATTTGCCTTAAGCGGCACACAATTACCACCGCGACGGCCTTCATCTGAAGTGATCACCACTTTAGCACCAGAATCTTTAATACGATCTGCAATCGCTGAAGGTGAAAAGCCACCAAACACAACGGAATGGATAGCACCAATTCTTGCACAGGCCTGCATGGCATAAATTGCTTGTGGAGTCATCGGCATGTAAATAGCGACGCGATCACCCTTTGCAACTCCTAGGCTCTTAAGGCCATTAGCAAGCTTTGCGACTTCATCATGTAGCTGTTGGTAGGTAATATTTTCTGTTTGTTCTGGGTTATCACCTTCCCAAATCAAGGCGATTTTATCGGCGCGCTTTTCGAGGTGTCTATCGATACAGTTATAAGAGGCATTTAGTACGCCGTCTTCATACCATTTAATATTGATATGGCCTTTGTCGAATGAGGTATTTTTAACTTTACTGTAGGGTTTGAACCAATCTAAACGTTGACCGTGCTCTTTCCAAAATTCTGCGGGGTCATCAATCGACTTTTGATATAGTTCTTGATATTGCTCGTCGTTGATTAATGCTGCGTTCTTGATTTTTTCAGGAACTGGATAAATGCTCTGTGACATAGTCATCTCCATTATATTTAGAGGTCTAGGTCTGCTAGACACGCTTTTCCTAAGGATCACTCAGCCTTGGGTGTTTAAGTATTAGACCTTAGTTGTAGAACACCTGCAAACGTAAAAGTTTCATACAACTTACCGATTGTACCTAATTTAACACAAACGTTATGATCGCCTTATCCTCCACTCATTTACCGTATGCCACCTTAGTCTAATAGACCAATAGGTAATTGAGTAAAAACCAACCTTAAACAACAGTTAGTGATGATTAAAATGAATATCGGCTGCTGCCAACTTCAAAGCACAGCTATTGAGGAACTGAATTATGACAACGAATAATATTAATAAAAAACTGCTCGCGGTTGCTATCAGTAGTCTCTGCGCTCTCCCTGCCACCGCAGCTGAAATTGGCGATACCAAAGTCAATTATGGTGGCTATATCAAGCTTGATGGCATTTGGAGTGACTTTTCTGACGGCGCATTGGGTGCACAAAATATCGGCCGAGATTTTTACGTCCCAGGCACTACGCCTGTCGGGGTTAATTCCGATAGCGATGCTGTATTTGATATGCATGCTCGTCAATCTCGCTTTAATTTAGCCACTGATACTAAGCTGGATGATGGCAGTAGTATCAAAACTAAGATTGAACTGGACTTTATCGCTTCGGTCGGTGGCAATGAGCGTGTCAGTAACTCTTACTCGCCACGTGTACGCCAAGCTTTTGTGACCTATAAAGGCTTCTTGTTTGGTCAAGCTTGGTCAAACTTTCAAAATGTTAGTGCATTACCAGAGACTTTAGACTTCGTCGGCCCAGCTGAAGGTACCGTTTTCGTACGTCAAGCCATGGCAAAGTACACCAAGGGAAACTGGTCTTTTTCTATTGAAAATCCAGAAAGCACGGTTACCACTGCAGATAGTGGCCGCGTCGTCACAGATGACGCTAGCATGCCTGATTTCACTGCACGTTACACACACAAAGCTGATTGGGGTCATATTGCGGTAGCGGCACTTGCGCGCCAAATTACCTATAAAGTCGGTGGAGCTGATGAGTCTGAAAGCTCATTTGGGGTCAGTGCATCCGGCCGTGTTAATTTCGGTGACAATAACTTGAAGTTTATGCTGACACAAGGTCAAGGGCTTGGTCGTTACGTAGGCCTAAACGTCGCTAATGGCGCGGTATATGATGGTAACTCGTTACATGCAATTGATTCGACATCGGGCTTCATCGCTTATCAACATAGCTGGAACGACCAGTTCCGCTCAACATTCTTATACTCATTCTTTAATGCTGATAACGAAAGCGATTTGTTGGCGATAACTGGCGACCCGACAAAATCAAGTATGAGTTACAGCGCAAATTTACTTTATTCACCCGTGAAAAAACTTACTTTTGGTGCTGAATATAAGATGGGTACTCGGGAAACAGAAAGTGGCCTTGAAGGTGATTTAGACAGACTACAACTTTCAGTGAAGTACGTGTTTTAAGGGTTTGTTATTTTAATAGGCTACTACCAATTCACTTCCTAACTGCGGCCTATTGGCCGCTTTTTTATTGTTGGTCGCGATGTGCTTTTTCGAGGCATAAAGTCGCTGCTACGGTGTGTTTTTTGCGGTATGAAAGATCGCGGCTACTCATGGGATTTCATCGTCTAGCGTTGTGACCATATTGCGCCAAAAAAAACCCCGCTGGCTGGCGGGGTTTTACAATCATATAAAAAGCATCATCTTATTGAGCTTTTGCATCCTTCATATAATCAAAGAACTTGCTGTCCGGTGATAACACCATAACGTCATTCTTGTCTTTAAAGGTATTTTTATATGCTTCAAGCGAACGAACAAACCCGAAAAACTCAGGGTCTTTATTATATGCTTTAGCGTAAATGTTTGCCGCCGTTGCATCACCTTGACCGCGAACCGCACGAGCGTTACGCTCAGCATCTGCAAGCATAACTGTCACTCGACGATCAACATCAGCACGGATGGTCTCCGCCTTCTCTTGACCTTCTGAACGGTGCTCTTTCGCCACAGCCTGACGCTCCGCACGCATACGCTGGTAGATTGAGCTGCTTACTTCGTTAGGCAAGTTAATCTGCTTAACACGGACATCCAGCACTTCAATCCCAAGCTCACTCGCACTTTCCGACGCTTGAACTAGCGCTTCTTCCATTAGCTCGCTACGTTCACCAGATACTATTTCTTTAATAGTACGTGAACCGAAGTTTGTTCTTAGACCGTTGTTAACCTTTTGCTTAAGTAGCGTTTCCGCATACTGCTTATCACCACGCGCACGTAGGTAATAAGCGCTAAAGTCATTCACGCGCCACTTCACGTAAGAATCCACGATTAGATCTTTCTTCTCGCTCGTTACGAAACGATCAGGTTGACCATCTAAGGTTTGGATACGTGCGTCTAATTTACGTACTTGGCTAAAGAAAGGAACTTTCAGATGAAGGCCTGGTTCATATACCAACGCATCGCCATTCTCATCTTTTTGTACCTTGCTAAATAGCAATACAATCGCTCTTTGACCTTCGTTTACTACAAAGATACCAGAGAAAGACATGATCACGGCAGTGACTAATAGAAGTAGACTAAAATTCTTCATCTTGATTATCTCCCGTTACCAAATCTGTCGCGATTAAATCTATCGCCGCCTGAATTGACAGAACTATTTTGCTGTTGAGTACCTTCAATCGTTCTACGAAGCTGCTCAATGTCGCTCTGATTTGGCAAACGTACTGGTGACGAAGTGTTGTTATGGGATTGCATAATCTTATCAAGTGGTAGATATAGCATGTTATTACCACCTTCAACATCAACCAATACCTTTGAGCTACGGCCCAAAATCTGCTCCATTGCATCAATATATAAACGTTTACGCGTTACTTCTTTTGCCGCTTGATACTCTGGCAGTAACTTCTCAAAACGCTCTACTTCACCTCGAGATTCAAGGATAATACGCTCGCGATAAGCTTCTGCTTCTTGCGTCATACGAGTCACTTGACCACGCGCACGCGGTTCAATTTCCCTTGCATAAGCTTCTGCTTCACGAATGAAACGCTCTTCATCTTCTTGTGCAGCAATCGCATCATCAAATGCGTCTTTTACTTCTGCTGGCGGACGAGAATCTTTAAAGTTAACGTCAGTAACAATTAAACCCAGGTTATATGGTTCAATAATACTGTTTAGCTCTTCCCAAGTGCGCTGACGAACCACTTCACGACCCGTCGTTAACACTTGGTCCATGCGAGAATGACCTACAACATAACGCAGAGCACTGTCTAGCGCTTGTTGTAAGCTGTGATCAGCATCGGTCACACTGAAACGATAAAGCGTTGGATCTACAACACGATATTGCACTTCAAACTCAACGCTCACGACGTTTTCGTCTTCCGTAAGCATAAAGCCTGAAGCCGACAATGAACGCACCGCTTCAATATCTACAGGAATAACACGTTCGATGAACGTGGCTTTCCAACGCAGACCCGGCTCAGCAATACGGTCAAACTTACCAAATTGCAACACGATGCCGCGTTCAGCCTCTTTTACCGTGTAAATACCACTTAGCGCCCATACGATGGCTGCGATAATAAGTATAAAGACGAAACCAGCACCGCCTAATCCGCCATTACCACCTTTCCCCGGCTTACCGCCGAAAATACCACCGAATTTATTACCAAATTTACGGAATACTTCATCTAGATCAGGTGGGCCTTGATCCCGCCCCCCGCGGTTTTTCCACGGATCGTTATCATTGCCATTATTACCCGGTTCGTTCCAGGCCATAGCTATACTCCATTGTTATTTAAATGAATTAGGTTAAATCTAACAAAATTCGAGCGACTCTCATATAAAAATACGCTCGAAATTGACGATTTTTAACTACCAACGACCAAATCATTGAGATTTCGCCCGAATTCCTTATTGAGCTTTTCCCATTCGATTTTTGGCATTCTTACCGAAACAAGCCAATTGCCTTGCTCGTCGTAGCCTTTTTCATCCACGGCATTGAGCTCAAATAGTGCACCTCGTAAGCGCCCAAGCGCGGGAGGTACGGCAAGCTCAGCCGTGAAAACGGTTTTTGCCAACAACTCTTTAACGGCGTCGAATAACAACGAAATCCCTTCTCCAGAGTGGGCACTTAACCACACTCTGATCGGTTTTCCTTCATCGTCCCTATCTATTCTAGGCGCAACTTCGTCCATTAGATCAATTTTGTTGTAGACTAAAAGTTGAGGAATGTCATTGGCTTCAATTTCCTCTAGAACCAATTGTACCTGTTCTATATTTTCTTTTCTTCTCGGATCTGCAACATCAATGACATGAAGCTGTAAATCCGCTTCACGAGTCTCTGTTAAAGTCGCCTTAAATGCTGCTACCAAGTCATGAGGTAAATGGCGAATAAAACCTACTGTATCTGCTAAGATAACGGGGCCAACATCATCAATTTCTATCTTTCTTAGCGTAGGGTCCAGCGTTGCGAATAGTTGGTCCGCAGCATAAACATCGGCATCCGTAATTTTGTTAAACAGCGTCGATTTCCCCGCATTAGTGTAACCTACCAGAGAAACAGTTGGGATCTCATTGCGACTACGCGCTCGACGCCCTTGCTCACGCACAACGGCTACCTTGTCTAATCGTTTACGAATACTCTTAATTCGCTCTCTTAGTAACCGTCTATCGGTTTCTAATTGGGTTTCACCCGGACCACGTAAGCCGATCCCCCCTTTTTGCCTTTCTAAGTGCGTCCATCCTCGAATTAAGCGCGTAGAGATATGCCTTAGCTGAGCAAGCTCAACCTGCAATTTACCTTCGTGGGTACGGGCTCTTTGCGCGAAAATATCTAAGATCAACGTTGTCCTATCTAACACTCGGCACTTACAAACGCGTTCTAAATTGCGCTCTTGTGAGGGACTGAGTTGGTGGTTAAATATGATGACATCTGCGTTGTGGATGTTGACAATCTCGGCAATTTCTTCAGCTTTACCCGTTCCGACAAACAACTTTGCATGTGGTGCTTGACGGCTGCCTTGCACAACCGCCACACTACTAACACCAGCAGAAGAAACTAGCATTTCCAATTCACGTAGATCTTCGCGATCTCCTTCGTGTGGAAATTCTATATGAACCAAGACTGCCTGTTCGCCGGCTTCATAACGGTCAAACAAGCATTAAGCTCCTACTAATAAGAATTAATAATTACCTTCTTCACTTTGGTCGCCCGCTTCACTTCCTGTTGCATTTTGGAAGTTAACCGCACGAGCTGGAACCACAGTGGAGATGGCGTGTTTGTAAACCATTTGGTTTACTGTGTTTTCAAGCAAAATCACAAATTGGTCAAATGACTGGATCTTGCCCTGTAATTTAATGCCATTCACTAAAAAAATTGAGACAGGAATGCGCTCACGACGCAAGACATTCAAAAATGGGTCTTGTAAAGATTGGCCTTTTGCCATTTTCTTATCCTTCGTTTTAGGTGTTATTATGTCAGGTCGTTGATTTAATCAGAACACGCTGATTTAACAACTACTATTAGCTTAGCGAAGTTAGAACACGTTGCAAGTTTTCTTGACTATCGGTGTCAAGCCAAGTCACATCTTGCCACCCCCTCAGCCAAGTTAATTGCCGCTTCGCCAGTTGTCTGGTCGCTGCGACGCCTTTGAAAACCATTTCGTTATAATCGCACTCGCCAGCTAAATACTCCCACATTTGCCGATATCCGACACAGCGAATAGAAGGCAAATCAGGGTGTAAATCTTTACGTTGATATAAGGCCAAAACTTCATTTTTAAAGCCTTCATCCAACATTATTTCAAATCTTTTCTCTATACGTTCATGCAAGACTTTTCGGTCACTTGGTGCAATCGCAAATTGATGAAATTGATACGGCAATGCATCCTGTTTGCTTTGCTGCAATTGAGTCATCGTTTTACCACTAATACGATAAACTTCCAAAGCGCGGTTTATGCGCTGCGAGTCGTTTTCGCTGATTTTAGCCGCGGCTTCTGGGTCAATTTCTTTTAACTGTTGATGCAATGCAGGCCAACCCTTTTGTTCAGCCTCGCGCTCCAATATCGCCCTGATTTCGACATCAGCCTCTGGTAATGGCGACAGGCCTTCAATCAAGCCTTTAAAGTACATCATCGTGCCACCCACTAAAATTGGCACCTTGCCACGCTGATGAAAATCATCAATTAGTTTAATAGCATCAGCACGAAACTCAGCAACCGAATAGCTTTGTGCAGGGTCAATAATATCAATTAGGTGATGTGGTGCCTTTGCTTGCTCTTGTGCGCTCGGCTTTGCCGTACCGATATCCATCCCTTTGTACACTAACGCCGAGTCTACACTGATGATTTCGGTATTTAACGCTTGGCATAACTCTATGGCCAATGCGGTTTTACCCGCTGCTGTCGGCCCCATAAGGGTAATGACAGGTAACTTGTTCACATCTAACCTACTAATAAACTGCACTAATCTCGTATTATAGCTGATAGTACATGGTAATTAATACCTACTTAGGCACGAATTACTGCGAACTTAAAAAACTGACCAACTTCTGGGTATCAATTGTAACTGCACTTTTATGAATACGAGCCAAACATGAGGCTTTCGAAAGTAATTTTTCTTTAACTAAATCAAAATGCTGGCTATCGAAATAGCTACTTGGTGTTGAGACTTCTAACCACTGTAACCAATCTTGGAGTTCAGCATCTGAGCTTGGTTCCATCATTTGCTTAGAAATTTCACCAACATCTATGCTATAGAGCGACACAGGCAATTTTTTAACTAAAATATGGCCATCAAAAATTTCAATCGCAAACCCTAAAATTGCCAACCAAGTTTCACGCTGCTGTAATGCTTCCAGTACGGCTTTATCTAACTTGATGCGCACAGGTAACAACAGCGCTTTGCCTTGCAGTGTGCCATCTTGTTCAATTTGCATCTGCCAATATGGCAATAGTCCCTGCCTACAATCACCAAACAACAACTGATTGTCTTGCTCAAGCATAACTTTGCCTTGTGGCAACAACATCCAGCTAGATTTACTGGCGGATATCGGGACGCTACTTACTTCACTTGGCGGTAATGCACCTTCTTCAACTTTATCGAAGTGCTGCATTTGTTGGTGTGATAGCCCTTGATAGAGCTGGTTCACATTGACCTGCTTTTTGCCACAGCCTGTTGCACCGCCATAATTACTTCGACCACTACTTGAGGCTGCTCTTGATGCTTCAGAACGCTCGCCAAAGGCACTTGGAGCCGAATAGGCCTGCGCTTGTGTTTCGGGCTGTAGGGTTGAACGATAACTTTGATGATAGGTTTCATCTACCTGTTCTTGAGGCGTAAATAATGGCGAGGTGGTATCAGGTCCTTGAGTCTCAGTCTCGATTGTACAAGGTAGATCAATTTGTTCCGTCGCGACCTGCTTTATTGCTTGTACAATAAAATCGTGAACCAAGCGCGCTTGATGAAAACGAACTTCGTGTTTCGCTGGGTGGACGTTAACGTCAACTTGTCTCGGGTCTAACTCAAGATATATGACAAAACCGGGGAGCTCTTCATGCCCGATTGATTCATCAAATGCTTGACGAATCGCATGCAAGATGAGCTTATCTCGCATCATACGACCATTTACGTAGGTATATTGTGTGCCGTTGTTCACACCCGCAGGTAACACCCAACCAAATAACCTCAGTCCCTCATGCCCTGAGTCAATAAAGCTTGCTTGCTGTAAAAATGCTTTACCGCCAACTTGCGCAACTCGCTCAACCCCTTTTTCAATAGTGCGTGGGCGATATTGACGAACCACCTTTTGGTTATGAGTGAGCGTGATAGCAACATCAAAACGACTCAATGCAATGCGCTTAACCAGTTCATCGATATGGCTAAACTCGGTTTTTTCGGTGCGTAAAAACTTCCTGCGCGCTGGCGTGTTGAAAAACAGATCTTTGACTTCAATGGTGGTACCGTCTGGATGCGCGGTAGGTTGAACCTGCACAGCCATATCTCGCCCTTCGGCGAAAGCTTGCCAAGCTGTCTCTTGTGCTTGAGGCTTAGAGCTCAGAGTCAGTCGTGATACTGAACTGATGGATGCCAGCGCCTCACCTCGAAAGCCAAGCGAAGCAATACATTCCAGATCGTCCAAACTTTTCAGTTTACTTGTCGCGTGGCGAGACAACGCCAACATCAGCTCGTCTTTAACAATACCAATACCGTTATCACGGATCCGAATGAGCTTGTGCCCTCCACGCTCAATATCTATTTGAATGCGCGTCGCACCAGCATCAATACTGTTTTCCACCAGCTCTTTCACAACGGACGCTGGCCGCTCCACCACCTCACCGGCAGCGATTTGGTTGGCCAACCGAGCTGGAAGTATTTCTATCGTCATCATTTACGCTTTTGGAATAGTTAAGACTTGCCCAATAAACAAGGTATTGCTTTTCAGGTTATTTGCTTTTTTCAGTTCACTGACCGTAATACCATAACGGCTAGCCAGCACACTCAATGACTCGCCACTTTTTACTTTATGCGTAACCGGCTTGTTGGATTGCATTCGCGCAAAGAGCGAATTATCCGGTGGGTTCTTCTCATAATAGCCCTTTATCGAACTAAAAATCGCTCGAGCTAAACGCTCTTGATAATGTGGAGACATTAATAGCTTTTCTTCTTTGGGATTTGAAATAAAGCCAGTTTCCACCAGGATCGAAGGTATATCTGGTGATTTTAATACCCCAAAGTTTGCGGCTTGCGGTCTGCTCTTGTGCATTTTTGCCACTTTTTTCAGTTCTTTGACGACTTCTTCTGCGACCTGAAACCCAGTTTTCATCGAGTGTTCCATCGACATATCAAGTAGCGCTTTGGCCAAATACTTTTCGTTGGCCGTATCTTTAATTAAATCGGCAGCCCCTCCCAATAATTGTGAGTGTTTTTCTTTGTCTTCTAGCCATTTACCTATTTCTGAATTTGCTCTGCGCAATGATAACACCCAAACCGACGCACCGCGTGGTTGAGGGCTGGTGAAGGCATCTGCGTGAATAGACACAAAGAAATCCGCTTTTCTTTCGCGTGCTCTTGCGGTTCTCGTATTCAACTTAAGGTAATAATCGCCAGTACGAATAAGCTTTGCGCTCATTCCCGGCTGGCTATCGACTAAGCGTGCTAAACGCTTCGCAATTTGAATGGTTACGAGCTTTTCATAAGTACCAGAAGGTCCAATAGAACCTGGATCTTCACCACCATGACCAGCATCGATGGCGATGACTATATCTCTATCTTGCGCGAGTGTTTTTCGTGGTGTGGCAGTTTTTGTATCGTCATAAGCACTCATCTGCTTACCATACAAATCAACGACTAAGCGGTTTTTATACGGGCCAGTTGGTGCTAGCGCAAAGATTTTTGGCGTAGCGCTGCGGCTAAGCTCCACAACAATACGTGCAGAATTGTTGTTTTTCGGCTTGCTGTGGCGCACCTTATTGACAACTCGATGTTCGTCAGGAACACTCGGAAAGTCTTTTTTTTGCTTGGTGTTTTCAAGGTCGATAACCAAGCGCAGCGGATTTTTCAGCACAAAATAGCTGTAATCTGGCTTATCACTCATATCAAAAACAATACGAGTGCTTTCTGGGGAGGGCCAAACACGCACACTTTCGATGGCGTTTTGGGCGATGCTGTGCATACTCGTTAAGAGCATGCAGATTAAAATGAAAATATAACTAATAGTCGGCTGATTACGCATAATCTTGTAATTGTTTTAATAGTGCCTCGCCGCGGCTAGACTTGGCCTCAAGTGTAATTTGACGGCCATCACCAGCATACTGCATTGTGACGTCTATATCTGGGTTTGGAATAAAGCCTTCACCTTTTTCAGGCCACTCAACAACACAGATAGCATTACTTGCAAAGTAATCCCGGATCCCCATGTATTCGAGCTCTTCAGGCGAACCTAATCGATATAAATCAAAATGATATATTGAGACATCATCCAGTTCATAAGGTTCAACTAAGGTATAAGTTGGACTTTTTACCTTACCTGAATGACCAAGGCTTTGCACGATCCCGCGAGTGAGCGTAGTTTTACCTGCGCCTAAATCACCGTGTAAAAATAGTACCGCACCTTGACGAATAACATTGGCAATTTTATTACCCATGGCAACTGTTGCTGGCTCATCAGCCAAATCGAATTTCATATGACCTGTCGTCACCCTAAAATACCTCGAATATGTTCGAATAAATCCCCGGCCAACATACCTTTTTCGCCATCATGAGCAGCCTGCTCGGCAGCCAAACCATGAATATACACGGCTAGGTTTGTTGCAGCAAATGCTTCCATCCCTTGGGCAATTAAACCGCCTATGATACCAGATAAAACATCGCCCATCCCAGCACTCGCCATTCCTGCACAGCCTGAACGATTAATATTTATCCGCTCACCTTCAGATATCAAACTGCCCGGCCCTTTTAGTACCGTAACAGCGCCATATTCATGGCTAATTTTTTTAGCCACCGCGAAGCGGTCGCGTTCATTTAGCGATGTCTCTAAGTGACTCAATAACCGCCTTGCTTCACCAAGGTGAGGCGTTAACACCCAGTTTGATTTTTGCCTCGGTGCATGCGCTAAACAATTGAGCCCATCAGCATCCACAACCATCGGCAATTCAGTTGCCATCGCACAGTTAAAGAGAGCTTTGGCCCAAGCGTCTTGACCAAGCCCGGGACCAAGCACTATCACACTGGCTTTTTTCATCAATGGCGATAACTCATTCGTACTCTCAACACCGTGTACCATTAATTCAAAGCGCCCCTGCAAGACGCTCGCGATATTATCAGGATGAGTAGCGACCGATACAAGGCCAGCCCCTGCTCGCAGAGCGGCTTCTGCTGCCAATCGAATTGCCCCAGCCATACCACGATTACCGCCAATAAGTAACACATGACCATGTGCATTTTTATAGCTATCTAGTGCTCGCAGTGGCCTTGCTGCCATTAATGTTTCATGATTTAAATAATTAGAAGTTGGCGTTACTAGAGTTTTGAATGCTTCACCAACATCCAAGTCGGCTAACAATAACGTTCCCACAAAACGCTTAGCTGAGCCGCTAAGTAAGCCCTGTTTTAACGCGATAAAGGTAATGGTTTCGGTAGCTAAAAATGCACTAGATGCAACTTCTCCTGTTGTGGCATTTATACCGCTCGGTACATCAAGTGCCAACCTAGTAACCGGCAGTTTATTTATTCTGTCATAACAAAGGCAAACATGCTCAGGCAACTCACCTCTAAAACCAGTGCCGAACACGCCATCAACCACAACCGAAAACTGACTTAACTCTGCATCGTTTAAAGAAAAAACCAATGCGCCTTGGTATTGAGAGAATGCCTGCTGCGCATCACCCGTTAAGCTTTCGGGTGCAAATAACGCAAACACGGTGACGGAAAACCCAGCCTGTTGACATAATTGAGCGACGACAAAACCGTCTCCTGCATTATTGCCTTTACCGGTGATAATTAAGATATGGCTGGATTTGGGCTGGCTGTTTTCAATAAAGCGAAATGCAGCGGTCCCAGCTCGTTGCATTAAGGTACTTAGATCAGTGCCTGATAACTTAGCGGCTTTTGCTTCATATTGCTGCACTTGTTGGGCTGAATAAGCAAATTGTGGTAAATTGTCCGTGTATTCATTAGCCATTATTTCTTCCCGTGACGACCGATAATATCAATTATAGTGAACTTGCAGCACAAATTAAGCAATGGGGCCAAGAACTTGGCTTTGCAGAAGTCGGTATAACCGACATTGATTTACGTGAGCATGAAGCGCAACTTCAGCGCTGGTTAGACGCTGGCTATCATGGTGAGATGGCGTATATGGCGGCGCATGGAATGAAACGTGCTCGCCCCGCTGAATTGGTTCCTGGCACTCAGCGTATTATTTCGGTAAAAATGAACTACCTGCCACCTGATGCTAGCTTTGCCAGAGCGCTTGGTAATAAAACCACCGCCTACATCTCTCGTTATGCATTAGGCCGAGACTATCATAAAGTGATGCGCAACAGGCTCAAGCAGCTCGGACAAAAAATTGAGCAAGAAGTCGGGCCGTTAGGGTTTCGTCCTTTTGTTGACTCTGCCCCAGTGCTGGAGCGACAAATTGCAGAAAAAGCAGGGCTTGGCTGGCGTGGAAAAAACAGTCTAGTGATTAATAAGCAGGCGGGCTCTTGGTTTTTCTTGGGTGAACTGTTTGTTGATATTCCTCTTCCTATTGATAAACCAAACCAAGAAGAGGGTTGCGGCCGTTGTACTGCCTGCCTAACTTTATGCCCCACCGGCGCTATAGTCGAACCTTATGTCGTCGATGCAAGACGCTGTATTTCGTATCTCACCATAGAGCTTCAAGGCGCTATTCCAGAAGAGTTTAGGGCAAAAATGGGCAACCGGATATACGGTTGTGATGATTGCCAGTTAGTTTGCCCATGGAATCGCTATGGTCAAATAACGGAAGAAACCGACTTTTTGCCGCGAACTCAACTGAAAGATCAGCAATTATTGAGCTTATTTGCTTGGGATGAAGCAACATTTTTGAAGAACACCGAAGGTAGCCCCATTCGTCGGATTGGACATGAACGTTGGCTACGAAACTTAGCCGTTGGCCTTGGCAATGCGCAATACGATGAAGCTATCGTTATAGCGCTGGAAGCAAAGCGTCAAAATACCACTCCCCTTGTTACCGAACATATCGACTGGGCGCTGGAGCAACAAAGACAAAAGTCAGATCAACATGAGCGCAAAAAAGCAAGGCTGATCCGCATTATTGAAAAGGGCTTACCACGAGACGCTTAGCAGGATTGTCGCGCTAAAGCACGACCTACGGCCAAATAGGTGAACAGAATTGCGTTAAAAAGTCGCGCTAAAGCACGACCTACGGCTAAATAGGTGAACAGTATTGCGTTAAAAAAGTCGCGCTAAAGCGCGACCTACGGCGGTATTGGAAGTGAAAGAGACTATTCTGAACGTCGGGAAAGTAGTTTTAAATCTTCCTCGATATCATAGAAACCACTTTTCACTTCTCGCACACTTTCTTCTCGTGCCACTGAACTTTGAATCGCTTTATCGACGTTTTGATAGATAAACATCTCCTGATCTTCATCTAAGCCCATCGTCGGAATGCGCTCTTCGAATAGCTCCTGTAGTGAGCGGAATACTTCTTCATTTTCTTGACGATTTTTATCAAGCAGCGACACCATGCTGTTAAACTTACCCTGCACCATTTTTATCGCTTCTTCCAAATCTTCATGTTGCTGTACCAGCTTGCGTTTAGTAGAAATGGCAATCAACTGTTGCTCAGTTACACTGGCAATAAAACAAATATGATCCCGTAACCTTCCGTGTTTATCAGGATCATCTCCCGGCATATTGAGGATCAAAATACTCAAAAACGGGTAGTTAACCAGTATGCGATTGGTAAATTCATGTAATCGCCCTTTGGTGTGTAAGATCTCAAATAATTCAATCACGATAGGCGAACAAATACCCGCAGTTGCGAAGTGATGTTTTTGTCCCTCAAGCCGGACCTCAACATTACAATTAAGTCCCAGTCCCTTTAAACATTGACATAGCGCTTCTGCCAGTCTCGGGATCGTTTCTATGTCACCAATTTGCTCAATGTAGTTAACAATCTGCCCCATTTCACTGCTATTAGCCATGGCGCTAAATGCCGTGGAAGTTGCATCCTCAATTTGCTGAGCCAGAATATCTTTTTCTAATAGCATTTGGTTCAAGTGCGTGAGCTTAGCTTTTAACTCACCTTGGCCAAACGGCTTAACAATATAATCTTCAGCACCAACCGAATAGCCTTCCATCCGCTCTTCAACAGAACCTCTTGCCGACACAAACATAACAATAATATGCTGTGTATTTGGGTTGGCTTTAATCGCCTTACACACCTCATAACCGCTCATCTTTGGCATGCTTACATCAAGCAAAATCACTTGAGGATCGAAGTCTTCAACTACAGCTAGACATTCATGACCGCTTTCAACGGTTTTTAATTCAAAGTCTAAGTCTTCTAAAATCTCTTCAATGATTTCTAAATTAAATGGTTCGTCGTCAACAGCTAAGATTCTTCGTAAAGCCATAAATGGATGTCCTTCCTTCGTTGGTTCACAATGGGAAAAGGTACTGCGGGGAAAATACGGTAACTTCAGATCTATGCTTCAACAGCTCCCAACCACATTGTATTTTTACAAGCTCTATTATTATTTATAGACGCTTACTCAACGCCTTTCCAATCACACCAATTACATCGCATTACTTTAAAGGTGCTCTATTAAAGGCAAGCTCACATTAATACACGCGCCGCCCTCAGGATTGTTTTCTGCGTATATCTGCCCTTTGTGCAATAAAATAAACTCCTTACAAATAGCAAGGCCTAATCCCGTGCCGCCAGCACCGCTGTCTGTTTTACTACTTTGTACAAACTTGGCAAAAATTTGCTCCAATTCATCATCAGGAATACCAACTCCTTGGTCGGTGATCTTGATATGAATATCTTGATCTTTACAGCTTAGCAGTACTCTCACCTCACTACCTTCAGGACTAAACTTGAGCGCATTACCTAATAAGTTTCTGATCACTTGGTTCATTTGCTCCGGATCGCAAAAGGTCATCACGCCTTGCTCTGGCTTTTCAAAGCGAATTTTTATCTTTTTCTCAAGCGCAGTGCCGGACACATCTTCAATACCGCTTTGGATCACATTAATCAAATTATGGAAACTTGGATTAAATGGAAAACGTCCCGCATCTAGTTTTGATAAATCAAGCAAGTTATTAAGAAGCACCAATAGGCGCTCACCGCTGGTTTCGATACGAGATAAATATTTTTTGAGCTTATCTGTAGGTACTTCAGGAGCCGTGAGTTTATCTAAACCAAATCGAGCGAAACTTAATATGGAGTGCATTGGCGTGCGTAGCTCATGGGACATATTGGCCAAAAATTCAGATTTTGATAGGTTGGCCGCTTCCGCCGCCTCTTTAGCTTTTTGTAACTGTGCCGTTCGAGCTTGCACTTCAAACTCTAGCAACTCTTTGGTTTCTTCTAACACTTCTTGCTGCTCTTTAAGCTTTGAGACATTTTTAAAAATGACAGCAAATGCCATATCTCCATGATGATCAATTTCATTAAACGTTCCCATTAAAGGAATGCTGCGTTCGCCAGCTTTTGGCAAACTCAGTTCACAGTTGAAGTGCTTTAACATACCAACATGCTTCATTAAGTCGCGCAATTGCGATACTGATATTTCATCAAATAGCTCAAAAATCGATAACGGCTGCAATTCTTCTTGTGTAAGTTCAAACAACTCGCAACACGCGTCATTTGCTTCAATGATATGACCTTGACGATTGAACAACATAATCGGATCTGGGGTATGCTTGTAAATCACTCGCAACAGACTATCGCGCTCTATCAATGCGTCTACCGTATCCTGTAAACGCTCAACTAGCTCTTGGTTATGGCGCCTCAATAACTCCGTTTGCCATAGTTTATGTAAGCTTTGTAATAAATCGCTCTCATCAAACGGCTTGATCAGAATGTCTTCAACCCCTTGACGCACGGCTTCTAACATATCCACTTGATTAACCCGAGAAGTCATCAATAAGCAGCGGCAATTGTGATGCACTTGACGAACTTTATTAAATACATCTAAACCGGTATCTTTCTCTAGATTAAAATCACAGATCAAAAGGTCGACCGACTGTCGTTCAACGACTTGCATCGCTTCATTGAGCGTTGTGGCGGTTGTGACAGCTAATTGTGCACCACGCAGGCCGTTTGCCAAGGCTTCAAGACGAGGAGTATGATGGTCGACCAGCAATACTTTAGGCAGTACTAAGGTGTTAGTAGAACCGATTTCCAGTAGGCGCTCAAGCAAGCCAGTAATATCTTTATTGGCAAAGAAGGGATAGATAACAATACCATTTGGTAGGGCACGGTTAATTTCGCTAAACGACTTCAAGTGCTCCGCATTGTCGGGTTTTGGAGCCAATAAAACTAACTTATCATGTTCTCTTAATTGGTATAACGCTTGGAGCTTATTGGCGGGCACACCATGAGCGATAACGATGACATCAAATTTATCGAAATCGAGATTTGCTTCTAGACTCCGGTAATGCACATGCTCTACCTCACCACCGAGTAACTCAAATAATACCTTTACTCGCATCGCTTGCACACTGCTGCTGTCAATAATCAGCACGCGATTCGTCATAACCAGATCCTTTACCGATAATTCTGAGATCCAGTTTAGTAGAAGAATCACAAGACGCTAAAAAATAGCACTATTTTGATATGTTCTACGCGGCGACTACACTTACTTTTTGAAACAATAGTCCAACGGCATATCAAACTAAGCGAGAGACTTACCCAAAATCGTCAAGCTATAGCGATTACCATCCATAACCGCGACATTGGGTAATTCTCCCCACTTTTTATAACCGTGCTTTTCAAACAAGCGGATACTGGGGAGATTATGAGAAAAAATAAAGCCAAGTAACGTTGTTATAAACAGGGTTGGCGCTTGCTGCTCCGCAAAATCCATGAGTTTACTACCTAACCCTTGGCCTTGTGCGGCTTTTGCAAGATAAATACTCACCTCAGCCGTACCATCGTAGGCAGGGCGTCCATAAAAGCTGCTAAAGCTTATCCACGCAACCACCTCATCTGCCTGCTCTACCACATAAATTGGGCGATTTTGCGTATGTCCGGCGAACCAACTTTGCTTTTGTGCTACGCTTACGGGCTCCGTATCCGCCGTGACTTTGCGGCTCGGTATCGTTTCGTTGTAGATGGCTACAATGGCACAAAGGTCATGCTGTTTGGCGAGTCTAATATTCATGAAGGCTGATCAAGGTAACGAATATTTTCGTATCATAAGAGATAACATAAATAAAAGGAAAGCACTGATGATAAAAAGTCTTTCGATTCTGAGCTTAGCGCTTGGTTTCCTAATCTCGAGTAACGCGTATGCAAAGACATCCAGCTGTGATGATTTTACCAATGTTGAGCTGCGAAAACTGCGTTCTGACGACTCACTCAACCTGTGTGAATTTAAAGACAAACCACTCCTCATCGTAAACACAGCCAGTAACTGTGGATTTACTGGTCAGTTTGAAGGCCTAGAGCAACTACATCAAAAATATCAAGATAAAGGCCTTGTTGTACTTGGGTTTCCCTCTGATGACTTTTTCCAAGAAGAAGACGACGAGAAAGAAACTGCAAAAGTCTGTTTTATCAACTACGGCGTAACCTTCAATATGTTTGCTACCTCGGAAGTCAGAGGCTCTGATGCCAACCCCATTTTCCAACATTTGAATGAAGTAACAAGCTCTCCAAACTGGAATTTTTACAAATACTTAGTGTCAGCTGATCGTAAAACAATTAAGCGTTTTAACAGCCGCACTAAACCTATGTCTGACGAGCTCACTAGCGAAATTGAAAAACTCTTGCCTAGATAAGCTGATTTTTTAACGTACCTAGATTAGAATAAAGTATGAATAATAAATAATCATCGGAGAAATTATGGCAATCGCTAGTGCAAGACACATCCTAGTAGATAGTGAAGCGCAATGCATGGAGCTCAAAGAACGCATTGCAGCAGGGGAAGATTTCGCAGAAATCGCAAAGCAGTACTCTAATTGCCCGTCGGGCCAAGATGGTGGTGCGCTAGGTGAGTTCGGACCGGGCATGATGGTGCCTGAATTCGATAAAGTGGTTTTTTCAGCCCCAATCAATCAAGTACAAGGGCCAGTGCAAACGCAATTTGGTTTTCACTTGCTTGAGGTAACCAGTCGTAGCGATTAATTCGCTTGCGAAAATTGAATCACTTCGCCATCATTCCGTAATACCAACTCGCTACATTTTCTGAATGAGCGAAAGATACTTAGTTGAAGGAATGATGGCATGAAACTTATCGGTTCGAACACCAGTCCATACGCCCGTCGAATTAGGATGTGGGCCGCGGCTAAACAGCTCCCAATGAGCTACCAGCATATAGACATATTTTCTGAAGCAGGCCATGACGAACTTATTCGCCATAATCCTGCTCGTAAGATCCCATTTTTAATAGACGATGCACAACTTATTTGTGATTCCAATTTGATTGTTCGCTACCTCCGCGAAAAGCATCAACTTCCATTTCCCAGTTGGGATCAAGAAAACTGGTTGGTCCTTATCAATGCCTGCAATGATTCTTTGGTGGAGCTGTTACTTAGTAAGCGCTCTGGTTTTGACATTGAACAAGATAAACTATTTTTTAATCTACAGCGGGAGCGAATTGGCCATACCCTGCACTATCTCAATGAAGAGTGTGTGACAGAAGAGTTTTTACACTGTGATTATCTCCAAATCAGTTTATACTGCCTTATTGATTGGGTTCTATTTAGAGAGCTCGTCGACCTGAGCGATTACACCAACCTAATGGCATTTCATAGCCGTTGGCAAAGCCAAGCAATCGCCCAGCAAACTGATCCACGAAATTGAGAACACCTATGATGAATGAAGAAGAAATTGGCTCAGAAGTCAGTGAGTTTATTGAGCAAGTAAAAAATACTGAAAGCGTTTGGGCACTTAGCTCTGATGACGGTGGCATGGTTGTGGTTGACTCTAACCAGTTTGACGAGACTGATGTGTTATTGCTGTGGGATAGTGAAGAAAAAGCGCAAGCTCAATGTCGCGACGAGTGGAGTGAGTTCTCGCCGATGAGTATTGATGTTGAAAGTTTTCTTGACGAATGGGTGCTCGACCTAAAAGAAGATGATGCACTCGTTGGTCTAAACTGGAACGATGACAACGTTTGTGTTGAAATCGAGCCCGTTGGTCTTGCTAGACTACTTGTCGATATCGAATAAAAGCACACCGCATCAACATGGCGCTCACCCCTTGTGAGTGCCGCTATTCACCAGGTTTTGACACCAAAGCAACTAAAGTCCCTTCAATGGCTCTTACATAAGCTTGTGTTACTCTGCCCTTTTGGTTTGGTGGGCTTAATGGCTCAGCCCCAGCGGCTACTGCCTTATCATAGCATTCAGGGACATTTTCACAGCTGATGCTAATTTCAAAACCAAGTGCGGGCTGTTTAGGATGACAACGAATGTAGTCTTGCCTAAATTGTGATTGAGCTAATGGGTGACTAGCAAAGGCGAGTTTCACTTCTCCGGTGTCTAGCTCACCATAATCCCCTTCATCAGTCATATCAAAAGTGCTCAAACCAAATGCTTGATAGTAAAAATCCAGCACTTCCTCAACACATTCTACATAAATCACCGTTTTGGCAAACACCTAATCCTCACTATCAATAAAACCTAATGTAACTATATATAACTTAAGCACAAATATTGGGCAAGGTAAAACAAAGTGAGAGAGTTCTGGGTTAACGTTAATTATAGTCAGATGTGGAAACAGGAATCGGTTGGATAGATATGGAACTTATGTTTAGCTCGACGCACTAACCAGATGGCGTCGAGCTAAACTTCACGCAAAAAGCCTTACGACTTATTGCGGTTTTCTTTTGCGAATGCGCGAAGCTTACGCTTTTGTGAGAGCGTCATTTTGTTTGAACGACCAGCGTAAGGGTTATCCCCTTCACGGAATTCAATCTTAATCGGCGTACCCATTACGTTAAGCGCTTTACGATAGTAGTTCATCAAGTAGCGCTTATAGCTATCTGGCAGTTCATGCACCATATTGCCATGGATAACAATACGCGGCGGGTTATAACCACCTGCGTGAGCGTACTTAAGCTTCACCCGACGTCCACGAACCAGTGGAGGCTGATGATCCGCCTGAGCCATATCCATAATACGACGTAACATTGCCGTACTTACTCGCTTAGTCGCTGATTCATAAGCTTCGTCAATCGACTCAAACAAGTGACCAACACCTGTACCATGTAATGCGCTGATAAAGTGCAAACGAGCAAAATCCACAAAGCCCAGTCGTCTGTCTAGCTCAGTTTTGATGCGCTCTTTGACATAATCATCAAGGCCATCCCATTTGTTTACCGCAATAACCAACGAGCGACCCGCATTTAGTGCAAAACCAAGTAGACTCAAGTCTTGATCTGAGATCCCCTCTCGCGCGTCTACAACGAGCAATACCACATTGGCATCTTCAATCGCTTGCAGTGTTTTGATAACCGAAAATTTCTCTACGACATCGCTGACTTTCTTACGTTTACGCACGCCGGCAGTGTCGATTAACACGTATTCTTTATCATTGCGCGTCATCGGAATGTAAATTGAGTCGCGCGTTGTGCCCGGCATATCGTAAACGATAACGCGGTCTTCACCTAAAATACGGTTAGTTAGTGTTGACTTACCGACATTTGGACGACCGATAATCGCGAGTTTAACAGGCTTGTCTTCAAAACCCGTTTTACCGTCTTCGACTTCTTCACCTTCAAGGTAAAGCTCGGCGATATCTTCATCGTCATGCTCAAGCTCTTCATCTTGAGCCGTAAGCTCAGCGATAATCGGTTGTAGCGTCAGCTCTAATAATTGAGTAACACCACGACCGTGCGCGGCGGCGATCTGTTGAACGTCACCGAGCGCTAACTGGTAAAACTCAGCACAGTTGGAGTCAGCATCAATGCCATCCGTTTTATTGGCGACAACAAAGCAGTTTTTCTGTTGTTTACGAAGGTGCTGCGCGATAGCTTGATCAGCAACCGTCATACCTGCGCGCGCATCCACCAAAAATAGCACAATATCCGCTTCTTCAATTGCAAGCAGCGACTGCTCGGCCATTTCAGTTTCAATGCCTTCTTCAGAGCCATCGATACCACCCGTGTCTACCACAATAAACTCGTAGCCTTCATAGTTTGCTTGGCCGTATTTACGGTCGCGAGTCAGACCCGGAAAGTCAGCAACTAACGCGTCACGAGTACGTGTTAAACGATTAAACAGTGTGGACTTACCCACATTAGGTCGCCCAACCAGAGCGATCACAGGAAGCATAGACTACCTCTTTTAAAAACAACAAAAGGCTTCGCAAAAGCGAAGCCCCATAAAATATCTAAAAATTCAGAAAGTTACTGCGGAATTTGAACTGCGCTAAGTTCACCATCACGCGTGTAAACAAATACTTTGCCATCAACCACAATCGGTTCAACAAAAAAGCCTGAACTATCAAACTCGGTACGCGATACCAACTCACCAGAGCTCTTATCCAGCCAGTGTAAGTTACCTTCCTGATCGCCAACCACTACGTAGTTGCCAGCAACCGTAGGAGCGGTTAGATACCAATCGCGCAGAGCAGGTTGTGTCCAACGTTCAATACCAGAGTTTTTGTCTAGTGCGTACAGTACGCCGTCGCTATCAACCAAATAAATTACGTCAAGATCGAGTGTGAGGTCTCGGTAACTACTGTACTCACGATCCCACACTACATTGCCGCTGCGCACATCAATAGCGACTAGTTTACCATTATAGGCGATAGAATACACATATGCGCCGCTTACAACGGGTTTAGTATCAACATCGACCAAACGTTCAAACTCAGAAGCCCCTTTTGCAATTGCAACATCCGAGCTCCAAGCAGTAAAACCATTTTCAGCGATCAGTGCGGTTAACTTGCCACTTTCTTCGCCAACCAATACACCACCATTCGCGCTCGTTGGTGAGCTTAAACCACGTAATGTCAGCGCAGGAACTTCTTGCTCATAGTGCCAACGCTCTTCACCTGTATCTGGGTGCAGCGCAACCAGCTTGCCTGAACCTAAGTTAACGTAAAGAAGACCGTCACCTGCAGCTGGCGCAGACAGCGCTTCACCTGGTACTGACTTACGCCAAACGATTTCGCCAGTTTCACGGTCCAGCGCAAAAACCTGTCCGTGCTCAGAACCAACATACAGTTTGCCATAAGCTTGTGTGATCCCACCTGACAGCTTCGCACTGTCACTGTCTTCCCATGGCCAAAAGCTCTTATTCTCACGAACATCAACTCGCCACTTTTCTTCACCTGTTTGTGCGTCAAATGCTGTCACTAAACCTTCACGGGCAGCTGCAAAAACAGTGCTTTGATAGCTTACTGGAGATAAGCGTGAAAAGTAGTGCTCAACCCCGTCACCAATCCCCTCTTGCCATACAACAGCGGCGTCGAATTGATTGTTGATCTCAGGGAGCGTTAACTCTTCTTCATCATCACTTGAAGAGCAACCCGCGGTGAGTGCTGCAACACATAAAGCCAATGAGGCCATCGTTAACTTCTTCATGGCAGCTCCTTAAACCGTTGTCTTTTGTGCAAGATCATCCAGTTTAATTTGCAGCATAGGATTGCTATTGCCTTCCGCTGCTTCTAATGCCGATTGATAAGCGCTTCGTGCTTTATCTTTGTCGCCTTGAGCAAGGTAAATATCACCTTGGATCTCAGCAAGCTGCGCCTTAAACGCTTCAGGCATTGGCTTAGCCAGTGTTGCAAGTGCTTGTTCGTATTGAGACTGAGACGCTTGTACACGTGCAAGTCTTAACAACGCCGTTGCTTTTAGCTCAGCGTTGGCTACATTATCAGCCGCCCAAGTTAGCTTCTCAGCAGCTAGCTTAAGATCGTCTTTGTCGATTGCCTCTTTAGCAGCAACGAAAGCTGCTAACACGGCGTAGTTAGAATCTGCATTTGCAGCAACAAAAGCGTCGCTTTTTGCTAGTACATCGTCACTTTCAACAACCTGGGTGTATGCTTCGGATGCTGCTTCTGCGCTCTCGATCTGGCTTTGGTTATACGCTTTCCAGCCATATAAACCACCTAAACCAAGCACAGCACCGACTACAATCGTTGTGCCATTTTCACGGAAAAATCGTTTTATTGCTTCTGCTTGTTGTTCTTCTGTTGAATAAATTTCCATTCTAACCTCTTAGCTTACCAGCTCTGCTAACAGCGTTTTTACTTCTGCAAGTGGTAAGGTGATTTGTTCTTTCTGTTCACGCAGATACTTCACTGTCACTTTGCCTTCAGCGAGTTCATCTTCGCCTAGCACTAGCGCAATAACAGCATCGCTTTTATCTGCACGTTTAAATTGTTTCTTGAAGTTGCCACCGCCACAATGAACCATCACGCGAAGGCCAGCAATATCATCTCGTAATTGCTGTGCAACCACTGGAGCTTGAATAGCCGCTTTGTCACCCATCGCAACAACGTATACGTCTGCATTACGACGAATATCGCCCACACACTCCAACGTCTGTAGCATCAAGACTAAACGCTCGATACCCATCGCAAAGCCAACAGCTGGTGTTGCTTTACCGCCAAGCTGCTCTACTAAGCCGTCGTAGCGGCCGCCAGCACATACTGTGCCTTGAGAACCTAAGCTTGTCGTCACCCACTCAAATACGGTGCGGTTGTAGTAATCTAGGCCACGTACCAGCTTTTCATTAACTTGGTATTCGACGCCAGCTGCGTCTAAACGTTCACACAAATTAGCAAAATGTTCGCGTGATTCATCATCTAAGTGTTCAGAAAGCTTAGGCGCATCAACAAGTACAGCTTGTACCTCTGGATTTTTGCTATCCAACACACGCAGTGGATTGCTATACATACGGCGCAGACTATCTTCATCAAGCGCTTCTTTGTGTTGCTCCAGATATGCAATCAAAGCATCACGATATTCAGCACGCGCTTCATTTGACCCCAAAGAGTTGAGCTCAAGCGTAACATGGTCTTGAATGCCAAATTGCTGCCATAGACGCGCCGTCAATAAGATCACTTCGGCATCAATATCTGGCGTTGCCATACCAAAGGTTTCAACGCCAAATTGATGGAATTGACGGTAACGGCCTTTTTGCGGTCTTTCATGGCGGAACATCGGTCCCATATACCAAAGGCGCTGTTCTTGGTTGTATAGCAAACCATTTTGATTACCCGCACGGACGCACACTGCTGTGCCTTCCGGACGTAGCGTTAAGCTATCGCCATTACGGTCATCAAAGGTATACATTTCTTTTTCGACGATATCGGTTACTTCACCGATAGAGCGCTTAAATAGATCGGTCGACTCAACGACTGGAAAACGGATCTCTTGATAACCAAATGCCGCTACTGTGTCTCTTAACACCGATTCTACTTTCTGCCAGACCTGCGTGTCACCTGGCAGACAATCATTCATTCCACGGATTGCCTGAAGTTGTTTAGTCACTGAAAACCCTAACTTAAATTTGTCACCAACCGATTTCCTGCTGCTTTAGCCCTTTAACTAAATACGCTAAAACAGTCTCATCGCATTGGTTTTATTTCTTTAATGCCATTTATCGTCGTGCAGTCTAGCACGCCGTGAGAAAGCGCGAAAATTCGCTTATCTTAACGATTACGCTGGTATCAGTCGATGATTTTTACATCGATTTTTTCTTCGCTTTCTTTTTTCTCTACATATTCTCGGATCTGAGACTCTAATTGAGCGACAATATCATCATTATCAATCCGTGTCTTTTGGCGCTCGCCATTGATATAAAGGCCTGAACGGCGATTTGCGCCAGCAAGACCCAAGTCACTGACGAGTGCTTCGCCAGGGCCATTTACCACGCAACCAATCACAGAAACCGAAATTGGTGTGACGATATCTTCTAATCGCTCCTCAAGCTGATTCATAGTATTCACTACATCAAATTCTTGACGGGAACAACTTGGGCAAGCAATAAAATTAATGCCGCGCGAACGAATTCGCAGCGACTTTAGAATATCAAAACCCACTTTGATTTCTTGCACCGGATCAGCCGCCAGTGAAACACGTAATGTATCACCAATCCCTTCAGCAAGTAGCATACCTAGACCAACTGCCGATTTAACCGAGCCGGCTCTAAAACCACCAGCTTCGGTGATCCCAAGGTGCAGAGGTTGGTCAATCTCTTTTGCCAGTAACCGATAAGCGCCAACGGCTAAGAACACGTCGGAAGCTTTTACCGAGACTTTAAACTGATCAAAATTATGGCGCTGGAGAATTTCGACATGTCGCATCGCAGACTCAAGCAAGGCTTCAGGTGTTGGTTCACCATACTTTTCTTGCAAATCGCGCTCTAGTGAACCGCCATTCACGCCAATACGAATTGGAATGTTGTGCTCACCCGCCGCATCAATCACTGCACGAATACGGTCTTCACTGCCAATATTACCTGGGTTTATCCGTAAGCAGTCGGCACCATACTTAGCCACTTGTAATGCAATACGGTAATCGAAGTGAATATCTGTGACGAGTGGAATATCCACTTGCTCTTTAATGCTTTTAAATGCTTCAGCTGCATCCATTGTCGGCACAGAAACACGGACAATATCCGCCCCGGCGTCTTGGATAGCTCTAATTTGTGCCACCGTCGCATCAACATCTAAAGTATTGGTGTTTGTCATAGACTGTACTGCTATCGGTGCGCCATCACCAATAGGCACATTACCGACATAGATCCTTGTTGATTTTCTACGCTTTATAGGTGGTTCTGAAAACATGCTGACTACTCTGTTAACGGTAAATTGAATTTAGCTAGACGGTTTTTAGTAAACGCAGGCAATGGCACTGGTTTGCCGTCAAGCGTGACCTCCACGGCCTGATGCTTGCCGAGTATAACAGAAAAAGGGGCCTTACCTTCAACTGTCATGGTATATCCCGCTTTTTTAACACCAAACGCAACACGCTCTTGTGTTGCATCAAACATTTCAACCCAGCTTTCTTCGTTGAAATGCATGACTACCGTGCTCAGTGCGGGGTCTCGTTTTACCGCTTGCGGTTTCGCTTCAACAGGCACTGAAACCTCAGCCTCTCTCGCCTGTGGCTCGCTTTGCGGGGCTATCTCATTAACTTGCTCGGCAGGTAATGCCACCTCACCCATCGCAGGTGTTGTGACATTTTCAGCTGGCGTCTCAAGCTGAGTGACCGGCGTTTCGGGCACCACTTCTTGCTCTGAACTATTGGTCTGCCAAAACCAAAATGCCGATGACCCCAATACGATAGCCAGTACGATGTAGCTCACCATCATTAGGCGGTTATCATGGGCTTCTTTGTGAGTGCGGCGAGAAAAGCTTTGCATCCGCTTTTTCTGTGGCGGCAACTCTGGAGATTGATATTTAGCCAGCACTTCTGCAGGGTTTAACCCCAATAGCGCAGCGTAATTTTTGATATAGCCACGCACAAAAGTTTCAGGCCCTAGGTCTTGATAGTCATCCTGCTCGAGCTTGGTAAGTTGGGCATGAGTCATCTTTAAACGCGATTCAATTTCAGCAAAGCTGATCCCGGCATTTTGTCTTGCCGTTGCTAAAGTTTGCCCGAGTGAAGGCTGCTCTTGTTCAGGTGCTTCCTGCTCTTTCATTGTTTGGTTCATAAAACGTAATTTGTTGGGTCTACAATTAATAATCCGTGGCCTGCTTGCAGCGCCACGTCAGGAGTGAGTTTATTCCATCGCATAATTTCATCGATCAACACACCATATCGATCGGCAATACTGAGCAAAGTATCTCCCGCCGCAATTTCATGCACGACATTGGGATTGTTAAGATACACCTTTTGACCTGCGTATAACCTTGCAGATTCCCGCACTTGATTGTATTCCATCAATTCAACCATTTTAATGTCGTATTTGACTGAAATACTAAATAGGTTTTCACCTGCAATAACAGTATGAAAAGGCACCTGAGGCAGCGTAACGTCACGATTTAATAACGGTACACTTGAACTGTTTGACGATATACTCGCTAGCACTTGAGGCTCACGTGAGCGAGGACTAAATGTGACTTCCGATGGATCCGGTTGATAAAACTCAACCCGAGCTTCAGAGTCCTGACTAACATTCACTAAAGACGTGCTTTTTGCCACTTCAGGTTTTGCCGAAGGCGCGAAATTATTGGCCTCGGCGGGTGAATCAACGATGAATGATTGGGTTGAATTAGATTGCGTTTTCTTACGCTTAATTTTAATTTTTGGGTTCGCAACAATATGACTGGGCGACGCCTCGGCAAGCTTATTTAACTGTGCTTCTCGATAGCGATTGCGCAACCGTTCAAATTCACTTGCAGCAATGTTATCAGTTAAGATAAGCCCTGCTTGGGCAGATTTGGGGTAACTTTGCACCAAGGTCGTGGCGATGTCTTGCGCCTTCTGTAGGTGGCCCATTTGCACATGTACTAAGTGTCCAAGCATTAAGCTTCTTGGTGAAATAAAGCCACGCTTGGCAACATTATCAAGCACATCTTCAGCTCTTAAGAAATCACTGCGAGCATAATATAGGCCCGCGAGCGCAAGCTGCGACGACATCTGCTGCGCGTTATGCTTAATCGCGCTTTGCAGATATTCCTCGGCCAGAGAATACTCATTTTGTTTCAGCGCACACAACGCCAAGTTTTCATAGCTTGCCGATACCCGCAAATAACTTGGTATCTCTATCGCTTTGAAAAAATATTGGCTCGCCTTGTCATACTGACCAACTCGACAAAGAAAAGTACCGTAGTTGTTTAGCGTGTCAGGGTTATCTGGCTCAATATCCAAAGCCGCCTGATAGGCGTTATCAGCGCGTTGCTGCTCACCTACCTGCTCATAGTAATACGCCAATGTATAATGGGCTTCGGCCAGTTTCGGCGCTAACTGTAATGCTCGCTCTAAATTAAATTTGGCTGAAGTGGTGTTACCAGAGTTGAGATATTGAAGTGCCAGTGCAATGCGAGTTCTTGCGGCATTGGTGTTATTGACTTGTTGTTCGGCCACAGGACGCCCGTCGGAGCGATAACTACTCTCCGTCACACAACCTGACAAAACTAAACTCGCACCTGCGAGAATGGATGCAGCCAATCCTGTTTTGCGATAATTTCGCGATTGCATCACTCACCTTTGAATGCCACTGGGTTTTATATCTGCACTATATTACCCAAAAGGCTACGAGATTCATCTATTTTTTGTAAGATAACCAGAACTTATCTGAGGCTCAGATGAAATGAGCTGACCCAAGCCAGCTCATTATTTGTTATTGTGCACTCACATTGACAGCAATGGCGTTGTCATCACGTTGCTTTTTCTTGGCTAGACGCTTGGTTCTATCCACAACATCACCAACCAACTGACCGCACGCAGCATCAATATCATCGCCACGAGTACGACGCACAATACAGGTCAGCCCAGCCGCTTGTAACACTTTCGAGAATCTATCGATACGGCTATTACTAGAGCGGCCATATTCATTACCCGGGAACGGGTTAAATGGGATCAAGTTAATTTTTGACGGCGTGCCTTTGAGAACTTGCACCAACTCATGGGCATGATCTGTACTGTCATTCACATCTTGTAGCATCACGTACTCAATAGTGACGTCTTTATTTGCTTTTGAGCCATCAATATAACGACGGCATGCAGCTAAGAACTCTTCAATCGGATACTTTTTGTTGATTGGTACAAGCACATCACGTAGTGGATTGTTTGGCGCATGCAGTGAAATCGCCAGTGCCACATCAATTTTTTCTTTCAAGATATCAAGTGCAGGTACCACGCCTGATGTACTTAGCGTGACGCGGCGCTTGGATAAACCAAATGCCCAATCGTCCATCATCAGCTCCATCGCTGGTACAACGTTATTTAGGTTTAACAGAGGCTCACCCATACCCATCATCACGATGTTAGTAATTGGACGTTTAGTGCTATCGCCTTTATGTAGACCAATGTCGGTTGCCACGCGCCAAACCTGACCTATGATCTCAGACACTTTTAAGTTACGGTTAAAGCCCTGCTGCGCCGTTGAGCAAAAAGTACATTCTAGCGCACAACCAACTTGGGAAGACACACACAATGTTGCTCGATCTTTTTCTGGGATCCACACGGTTTCAACTTCTTGGCCGCCTTCGAGTAACAGTGCATATTTGATGGTGCCATCTGAAGCCTCTTGCTTTACTGAAATTTCAGGTGCTTTAATCTCACACTCAGCCTGCAAACGTGCACGAAGCTTTTTATTTAAGTTACTCATCTCATCGAAGTTATCGATACCAAAATGATAAATCCATTTCATCACCTGATCCGCGCGAAACGGCTTTTCGCCATATGATGCAAATAACTCGCGCATCCCCTCGCGATTTAAATCAAGTAAGTTAATTTTTTTCTCAATAGTGGTCATGAACAACCTCGGTTAAAGACGGTAAGAACAGCTAAATTGCCAACAACGCATTGTACAAAAAAGCAGCAATCATCACAAATAATGTAACGTGTTTTGTGAAGTAGTGTGATTACTTTACAAAGCACGCTTATTCCGCAACTTAGCTGCGGGACAAAAAAAGGGCTCGAAAGCCCTTCTTTGGCACCAAGTCTCGAATTAACGAGTACGTGGGCAGATTTCTTCTTCAGCGAAGAAGTAAGCGATTTCGCGAGCAGCAGACTCAGGCGCGTCAGAACCGTGTACTGCGTTCTCGTCGATGCTGTCTGCGTAGTCAGCACGTAGTGTACCAGCTAGCGCTTCAGCAGGGTTAGTAGCACCCATGATTTCGCGGTTTTTACGAACTGCGTCTTCACCTTCAAGCACCTGAACCATTACTGGACCAGAAGTCATGAAAGAAACTAGTGCACCAAAGAAAGGACGCTCTTTGTGCTCTGCGTAGAAACCTTCAGCTTTCTCTTGAGAAAGGTGAACCATTTTTGATGCAACGATTTTAAGACCAGCAGACTCAAAACGGTTGTAGATAGCACCGATGTGGTTTTTAGCTACAGCATCAGGCTTGATGATTGAAAAAGTGCGCTCTAAAGCCATCTTTTTTGCTCCAAAATATTATTGTGAATATTAACGGGCGCGAATTATACGTGTTTTGGTAGAAAAAACCTACTATCTCACGCCGCTTTCTTTGCGAAGAAACGAAAGTTTGGTAAATTATTTGTCGATTAAATACGCAGAATTGCCAGCAGAAGCCTTAAACAGTAAGGTAACTTGCCCTTCCTTGCACAATGTCAAAAAACCTGATCTACATCAAAATTACTTACTTCGCTTTCTTCTATACTGCGCCGCTTTTTAGAATCAGCACGCGAAATCACTCAACAGCTGACCCGTAATCAGTTCAATGTATGAGGTAAACCATGTTTGTACCAGAACTTCTCTCTCCTGCCGGCAGTTTAAAGAATATGCGTTACGCTTTTGCGTACGGTGCCGATGCTGTTTACGCCGGACAACCAAGATACAGTCTGCGCGTACGTAATAACGAATTTGACTTAAGCAACCTCGAAATCGGAATCAACGAAGCCCACCAGCAAAACAAAAAGCTTTATGTCGTATCAAATATTGCACCGCACAACGGCAAAGTGAAAACTTACTTACGTGATATTGAGCCTGTTATCGCGATGAAGCCAGACGCGCTTATCATGTCCGATCCCGGGCTAATTATGTTGGTGCGCGATAAGTGGCCAGACATGCCAATTCACCTATCCGTACAAGCGAATGCTGTTAACTATGCAGCGGTACAATTTTGGGCCAAACAAGGGGTTGAGCGGGTTATTCTTTCTCGCGAGTTGTCGCTACAAGAAATAGAAGAAATTCGTACATTGTGTCCAGACACTGAGCTTGAAGTGTTCGTTCATGGTGCCTTATGCATGGCTTATTCTGGTCGCTGTTTATTATCGGGTTATATCAACAAGCGCGATCCAAACCAAGGTACGTGTACCAATGCCTGCCGCTGGAGCTACGATGTCAAACCTGGTCAAGAAAACGAAACCGGGGATGTTGTCCATAAGGTCGATCCAAAAGCGATTATTCCAACCTTAGGGGAAGGTCAACCAAGCGACGAAGTATTTATGCTCGAAGAGCAAGGTCGTCCAGGTGAATACATGCCTGCATTTGAGGATGAGCATGGTACTTACATCATGAATTCCAAAGATTTACGTGCTGTCCAGTATGTTGATCAACTGACTCGCATGGGCGTGCATAGCCTTAAAATCGAAGGCCGTACCAAGTCATTTTATTATGTTGCTCGCACCGCACAAGTCTATCGTAAAGCCATTGATGATGCTGTTGCGGGTAAACCATTTGACCCAAGCTTAATGAAGACCCTAGAAAACCTAGCCCACCGAGGATATACCGAGGGCTTCTTGAAACGTCATGCACATCAAGACTATCAAAATTACGACTACGGTCATTCGGTGTCTGACCAACAGCAGTTTGTTGGTGAAGTGCTAGGTCGCACTAATAATGGCCTCGTTGAGATTGAGGTTAAAAACAAGTTCTGTACTGGTCACAGCTTGGAATTGATGACGCCTAAGGGCAATATTCACTTTAATCTTGAACACATGGAAAATAAAAAAGGCGAAGCGATAGATGACGCCAAGGGCTCTGGTCATATCGTCAAAATTCCACTGCCAGAAGACATAGACTTAAATCACGCCATTTTAATGCGCAATTTAGGCCAAAGTGAGGACACTCGTAATCCTTTTAAAAAGGCATAACGATGGCATTACTGATTAATGATAAATGTATCAACTGTGATATGTGCGACCCTGAGTGTCCTAATCAAGCCATTTACATGGGCGATAAAATTTATCAAATTGACCCTGACAAATGCACTGAATGCGTCGGCCATTACGACACACCAACTTGTGTGAGTGTCTGCCCCATTGATTGCATCAAACCAGATCCAAACCACAAAGAAAGCCTTGATCAGTTAGCCGAAAAGTACCTTAGACTCACTGAGTAACAAGGTGAAGCCACGCGCTTCACCTTGTTAACCTCTCAACTCCCCCCTCTTCCCTACCTCACGATAAAGATTTCTTACGCCTCTTGTCGAAATTTCAAATAGATATACTACAGTTAAAGCAGAGCATTGGGACTTTTTACTTTCGTAGCTTGAGTGCACTTTTACCGTGTTAAATACGGGCATTGTTATATGAATTGACTTCACGTTAAAGTTATGAATTGACTTCACGTTAAAGTAAGGAAATAGCATGGATTTGAACTCATTTGAGTCATTTTTTAATAGCGCGTATATGCCTCATGGCCATTGCTATTTATGGCAACCTCACCTGCTATGGACCAATGTTATCTCCGATATTTTGATAGCCGCCGCCTATTTCTCTATCCCCATGGCGATTATGATTTATGCGAAACAGCGTCCTGACGTTGGTAAAAATTGGGTCTTTGTGCTGTTTTGTAGTTTCATCACCTTATGTGGGCTGACACATTTAATAGGTGTTTACACCGTTTGGCATGGCGCTTACGGTATCCATGGCATCTCAAAAGCAGTCACAGCGTTTATCTCAATGGTAACAGCAGTTTATCTTTTTAGACTGATCCCAAGTGCCGTTGCAATCCCAACCCCCAATCAATTCCATGGCGTAACCGCAAGACTCAAACGCATTACCGATGAAAAGCAGGCACTTCATTCACAACTCGACCAACACAGAGTGACCGAGTTTATGCTCAATGCCTTACCAACCAGTACCTTATTACTTGACCAATTGCTGTCTATCAGTAAGTGCAACCCTTACTTCTATCGTGAACTTGGCTATGACTCTCCTAACGAGCTACTGGGACTGAGACTCCATGACATCGTCAGCTTAGATGATCCTTTTGATAGTCTTGAGTCAATTAGTCAATCACTACTTGACCAAAATGATTTTAGTAAAGAAGCGCTATGTCACGTTAAAGACAAATTTGGAAATCAAATTCCAATGGAAATGCGCCTCGTACAAGAGCCTCATGATGGCACCAACCTAATTCTTGCAGTATTTAACAATCTCTCTTCTCTTAAACGCACCGAGCGGGCACTAGCCGACTCTACAGAGCAAATGAAGCGCGCCATTGGTGCAACTGAGGATGGTATTTGGGAATGGAATGTTGTTGACAATAGTGTGAGTTATTCTGCTCGTTTGAAAACCATGATCGGTAAAAGGGAAGATGAAAAAGTTACTTTTGATGATTGGTTTGCACATATCCATCCAGACCACCAAGATAAAGTACAAGATGCCATAGACCATCACTTTACCACCAAGGAGCAATATCTAGTCGAGTACTTAGGACGTGATAACAAGGGGGAATACGCTTGGTTTTCCGCCGTAGGAAACAGCCAATTTGACGACCACGGCAGAGCTTTGGTGATGTCTGGGGCACTTAGAAACATCCATCAGAAAAAATCCCTTGAGCTACAGATTGCAGAAAAAAACAAAATACTCAATGCCATATATGAAGGCGCAAGTCAGGCTATTTGGTTATTAAAGGTAGAAGAAAAGCAAACATTTCGAGTCCTTGAGTACAATAAATTTGCTTGTCAGCGCACTGGCGTAAAACTTGATGAAATATTGGGGAAAACCCTCAGCGAACTCAGAGGGACAGTGTTAGAAGCGACGTTAGTAGATAGAGTCGAAAAAAACTACCAACTTTGCGTTAAGGTCGCAAAACCCGTAGATTACACCGAAATGGTACCATTCAAAAATAAAGAGTATTGGTACCAAACGACTCTTTATCCACTCAAAGATAGTAAAAACCAAGTTGAGCGTATCGTCGGTATTGCTGTAGATATTACGGCGCGAAAGTTCGCAGAAAAAGAGCTGAAAGACAATCAACACTTTTTGCAACGAATGATAGATTCAGCTGTGTGTGGTCTTTATCTCTACGACTTTAAGCTTCACAAAAACACTCGTATAAATAAACGTTACACTCAGCTATTGGGTTATACTTTTGAAGAGCTTACCAGTGCAAATCTAGAGCTGTGTTTTCATGAAAGTGAACGCGCACTCGTTTACGAGCATATAGATGAAGTGAGAGCCAGCCAAGACGGTGAACTTATTCCAATCAAATATCGGTTTAAGCACAAAGAAGGACATTGGGTTTGGTGTTACTCAGTCGATACCGTGATCACTCGAGATCATAATGGCGAGCCAGAATTAATGCTGGGTACTTTTGTCGATATGACCGAGCACACTGAATTGCTCTTGCAATTGCAAGAATCAAACGCTCACCTTGAGCACTTTGCCTACATTGCATCTCATGATTTGCAAGAGCCGCTCAGAAAGATCACTGCTTTTTCAGACAGTTTGGCGCAAAGAATTACGCCAGAGTTAACAGGTTATGACGATGCAAAATTTGAAATAGATCGCTTGGTTGATGCCAGTCAACGGATGCGGATCATGATCCAAGACTTACTCAAATTATCACGCTTGCATTCTCATGAGCTGAAGCTACAAACAACCAATCTAACTTTGTTATTAGAAGATATCTCTGAAGTGATGAGCTTTAGTATCGAGGAAAGCGGTGCAGAAATTAAACTCGAGAATGGTGACTTACCTATCAAACTTGATCCCTCGCTTTTTCTTCAAGTACTGCAAAACTTAATCAGTAACAGCATTAAATTTAAGTCACCAAAGCTTACGCCAGTGATCCAAATTTACACTAGCCAAACCAGTCATGAAACGGTGATCCATTATAAAGACAATGGACTTGGGATCCCAAAATCTCGACGCCAGCAAATCTTTGAACCGTTTAGACGCTTTGGCACCACGCAAGAGTATGGCAGTGGTATTGGGCTTGCGCTGTGCAAACAAATCGTAAAATTACATAGCGGCTCAATAAAATGCCTGCAAAGTGATGATGGCGCTTTATTTGAAATCATACTGCCAAAAGAGGCAAAGGGGTAATAATGGAACTGTTATTAGTTGAGGATGATCCTGATGATGTCTACTTTTTTAAAAGGGCATACAGCAGCCTTGCCAATGCGCCGGAGCTTAAGATTTTTTCTGACGGTCATGAACTGTTGCACTATCTCAATTCTATCGCAACCTATGATCAGGTTATTTTATTGGATTTAAACATGCCAAAAATGAGTGGCTTTGAGGTCATGGAAGTGTTAAAAAAAGAACAAGTTGCCGATAAATTAATAACTGTATGCTATACCACCTCCACTCACCACAGTGACATTCGAAAAGCATATCAATTAGGTGCTAAGTCATATATTACCAAACCCGGACGCTTAAGTGATTTAGAGTCATTGATCAAATTAATCAAGCAGTATTGGTTTGACAATAACTGTGTCGTGCGAGGGTAACTATGAATACATGGCTGATTTATCTTCTTGAAGACAACGATGAAGATGCTTACTTAGTGAAGCGCACGCTTGCAAATACTGACGGTAGACAGAAGTTTAATGTTAAGCATTTCAAAAATTTAGAGCAACTTAAAACCGCATTAAACACAGTCAAACCAGAAGCCATTCTTATTGATTTGAACATTGATGAGAGCCAAGGCCTTGCTACGCTGATTAAAGTAAAACAACTGCCTATCAGCGCTCCTATCATCGTGTTAACAGGGGTGTCTGAAACGCTGTTTGGCGAAAAAGCAATTCAGCTTGGTGCTCAAGATTACATACCAAAACACGAAGTGAGCGGCCCACTGTTGGCGCGTACAATATCCTTCTCAAAAGAACGTTATGAAATGCAGCGGAACTTGGAGAACCTGGTGGTGATGGATAGGCTCACTATGCTACATAACCGCGGCGCATTTGATAGCGAACTAGAACGCGCGATTTCTGAATCAGAGCGATATGGCCATGGATTTGGTGTGCTGTTTATTGATCTCGATAACTTTAAACCTGTCAACGATCAGCTAGGTCATCAAGCGGGCGATCAACTGCTAAAAATACTGTCGGCTAAACTTAAAATGTATAAACGCGCTTCAGACTTTGTAGCACGCTACGGTGGTGATGAATTTGTTGTTATAGCCACTCACCTAACAGAAAAAAATCAATTACAAAAACTTGCTCAGCATAAATATGACTTGCTCAGCGATAATTACTGCCTCCAAGATGAAAGTGCAAATATCCGCGAAGTAAAGCTGGACTTAAGTATTGGTGCGGTGATTTACCCAACTGACGCCACATCGGCTGAAGAGTTAGTTGCTAAAGCAGATAAAGCTATGTATCACGCTAAGACTAATCACTTACCTTACGCGTTATACTCGGATGCAGGGCTCACATCAAAATAAGAGATGAATAAGGATACTAATCTATTCTATTTTGAACGTATTGTTTGTCAGCTTTTCGCCTAACATGGTTGCGCCTTTCAACGAAAGGCAGAACATTACTTTGCTGCTTTCGGCGCTCCCCTCCTTGTCTTTCCTCGAGTAATTCCTCTAGTTGAGACAGGGTAATTAGCCTTTTCATAGCAACCTCCACATCACACTACTTTCTTTTTTATAGTCGCTTTTACAAAAAACCCCAATCTACCAAGCAAAAATCTAAGCATCTCACTCAAAGAAATCACATTTTAAACTTTTATTTTACAAAATAATCACATTTAGGTATAACTTAATTGAACAAAAAACAAACAGAAAGGATACAACATGAAACGCCACTATCTATCAGCGTGTTTAATCGCGCTCCTCTCACATCAAGCAACAGCTGCAGGTCAGCATGACTCTGTAGCTATGCCTGAATTTACTGCTGAACACATCAATACCTTACCTATTTCTAGTGTGATGGCCGTAGACCCTGAACTGTTCCTTTTCAGTAATGCTTTACAGCAAGTAGATTGGCAGCAAGTACTTGATAGCACTGCACCGCATTTAAAAGACAAGCTCGAAGTGATCTTACACTATGCTGGATACGCCAGTATTAACCCTAAGTTATTGCTGGCACTAATGGAGCTCGAGTCAGGTGTGATAAGCAACCCAAATAATCAAGCTCTCTTTGCACCGTTTGGTACACTCTCTGATGAACATGGGTTTGATGCGCAAGTAAAAGATGTAGCACTTAATTTGAGTGCAAGATACTACGCATTTCAAAAACTTCGCGATGAGGGCAAAGCTAAAAAGTTACCAGCAGTAAACGAAGCAACAGTCGCACTTGCAGATCTAACACACACATCGGTAGATGCCCTACTCAATACTTACCAAACTTTATTTAACGGTGAGTCGTTGGCATTAAAAGCAGACAACAGCATCGCTTTTAATGAACAAGCTTCAACACAAGCGGTATCCGCTGCTAGCTTTAGCATGAGCTTCCCATGGCCATCCGGTTACGCTTGGTATAGCGGTGGCGCACACTCAAATACGGGCTCTGGTTACCCTTACTCATCGCTTGATTTTAATAACGGTTCGGGTGGCTGGGGAAGTAATACACCTTGGGTTCAAGCAGCACATGGCGGTACGGTTACCCGCTACTCAGCTTGTAATATTCGCGTGACTCACTCAAGCGGCTATTCGACTCAGTATTACCATATGGAAAACCTGCAATATAACACTGGTGATGTCATTTCTGCAGGTGCTTGGCTTGGCCGTTACGCGGACGATAAAGCAACAGCATTATGCCAGGGCGGTCAATCCAGCGGTCCTCACGTTCACTTTTCTCTGCTGTACAACGGTGGACATATTTCACTACATAACTGGTATATCAGTGGTTACCGTATCGATGTGGGTAACTACAATTACGATGATAACTGTAGCCGTTTCTTCTTTGAAAAAAATGGTTATCGCACCTGTGCATGGCGCGCGTTATATAAGTAATTAGAGCATGCACAACCACTTTATTAGGC